>NZ_CAWMEB010000335.1:0-69413 GCF_963866145.1 Xenorhabdus sp. NBAII XenSa04 | reverse complement strand
AGGTCGTCATAGCGATCATAATGTTTGGTTGAGACGCCGGGTTTTTTATGGTTTTGCAGCCTATCTCTCATCTCAGAACTGATCCCCATCTCTCCTGTAAATCTAATATTTCACTTGCAGATTCACACAATGGGATTACGTGGTAATCACCGTTGCTCAAGCCCAATGCATTATCGAAGATATCAATCCTCGCCGTCCACAAAATCCAAGATTTCTACCTATGTCGGAAATATCTATGATTCATATTGTTCTCCGCAACCATGCAACCATACAGGTAAACTGCTAGGATATGGAGATCTTTAGTGGGTGTTTCATCCAAATTAGTCGGAGGTAAGTTATCGGGATTAAGAGGATGTTATCACTGTCCGTTTTTTAAATATCAAATGTGCAATAATCCCGCCAACCAATCCCCAAAATGCTGAGCTGATCCCCAGTAAATTTGCTCCTGATGCTGTGATTAGAAAACAAATAATGGCGGCATCCCTTGTAGATTCATTTTTGATTGCCAGATTTAAACTATTTGTAAAAGTACCAAGGAGGGCTAATCCGGCCAAAATCTTTATAAATGGAGTTGGAAAAGCGTTAAATAAATAGAAGATGGCTCCACCAAAAATGCCTGCCAGTACATAGAAAAAACCAGCACTCACAGCGGCAATATACCGTTTATCCCGATCTGGGTGGACATCATTTCCCATGCAAATGGCTGCTGAAATTGCGGCAATGCAAATACTGAATCCCCCAAAAGGTGTCAGAATAATGGTTACTAATGATGTCCAAATAAGTAATTTTGATGTGCGAGATGGATATCCCGCCGCCTGTAGAGTAGCAATCCCCGGTGCATTTTGGGATGCCATCGTGACGATAAAAAATGGAATGCCTACACCAATAAGTGTGGTTGCGCTAAATTGTGGCATGACAAATTTAGGCATGGAGAACATGATGCTTTCACCTGCCAAATTTAAATTGCCGCTGAGGATACAGAGAATAACCCCTGCCGCAAGTGTTGAAATTATTGCGTATAACGGAAAGTAGCGGCGGAAAATTAAGTAAATAAGTAGCATGATGCCACAAAGCCAAAAGTTGGATTGTAGTATTGCAAAGGCATCCAAACCGAAGCGGAGTAATATTCCGGCAAGCATTGCGGCCGCGATGGAATGCGGGATGTAGTTCATCAGTTTGGCAAATAGCCCAGTGATACCGCATATCAACATTAATGTTGAAGCGAAGATGAAAATACCAATGGCTTCATTGACAGAAGTATTCGGAAAATGTGTCGCCAACAATGCAATTCCCGGTGTTGACCAGGCCGTTAAAATGGGAGTGCGGTAATAAAGTGATAACGCAATTGTTGAGATTCCCATCCCAATACCGAGCGTAACTAGCCAGGCACCAATTTGTGATGATTCGACACCAATCGTTGTCAATGCTTGGAGAATTATTGCAACTGAACTAGCATAACTAACTAATACCGCAACAAAACCTGTAACAAGCGTTGCTGGTGAAAAATCTCTAAAAAATGATTGCTTAGGCATACGATATTACCTATCGGATGTTATAACGGACGATGGTGAGAATATCACCGTCTGTTTTAGCATTCAACCCAATGTATTTATTTTGAGAAGGCACCAATGAGTGATATCACACCGAAAATTGCCGAAAAATTTAAGTCATTAAGAGCTTATCGAGGGGTAAGTCTCAGTCAGGCGGCTAAACTGACGGGAGTTAGTAAGGCGATGCTTGGGCAAATTGAACGCGGTCAATCAAGCCCGACGATTTCTACACTGTGGAAAATTGCAACAGGTTTTAATGTCGCCTTTTCAACCTTTTTGGAGGGCACAGAGCCTCAGCTTCAGCCTGTATTACATCGATTTAATGAATTACCAATCTTTGAACAAAACAATTCAGGTATGCGAGTAACACCACTGATCCCCTTTGATGATGAATTTTTCATCGATTTATTCAAAATAGAATTGTTACCGGGGGCTTCAAGTGAATCTTCTCCTCATGAAATTGGGATGGTGGAGCATGTTATTGTGCTCAGTGGAGTGTTAGATCTGCGTATTAATGACACCTGGCATAAAATTTCAGCAGGTGAATCAATGCGTTTTCATGCCAGTTGTAACCATGCTTATGCTAATTCAGGTGATGATATTGTCGTTATCCATAACCTCATTCATTACCCACATCACTCATTACCTACATAATTACCTGAAAGAGTTGGCGTACAGATTGCTCATACAGATGTTAATATGGCGATTTAAATCGCCATATCTTAACGTTATCTCATTTATTAAAAAAACTAAAGTGTGAAAATAAAATAAACAAAATTGTTAATGCTTGATATAAGCAGGAAATATAATTTCCTTGACAACGACTAACTGCTGGCGATATTAATTTATAATATGGTAAAAAATCTGAAATATTCATCTGATATATCTATATCTACCCAATCAGATTTAAAATTACAGCATATATATTTTATGGATTTCAAGATGCAACTTGAAAGACGACGGGTATATAGCAAGTAGCAAGAGAGAGGGCATATGAATAGCCGAATAATACATCAGTATTCCACTATACATGCTTTGATGTCTGGTGTTTTTGATGGAATGTTTACAATATCGGAAATCAGTCAAGGTGGCTCATTTGGTATTGGCTACTTACATGCACTCGCAGGTGAAATGATTGCACTGGATGATACTTTTTTTGAAATTCAGGGAGAGGGGAATGTGCGCCGTTTCTATGCTCACGAGCAGTTGCCATTCGCACAGTTGACATATTTCAATCCTAATGAGCAGTTTCCTGTTGCGAATATCAACAAAAAATCTCTTTATTCCGAATTATCCACTCAGGTAAATATTGATAATATTTTTGTTGCGATAAAGATTGAAGGTAATTTTAAAAATATCCGGTTTCGTCGTATGAATTGCCAGGAAAAACCCTTTATTGAAGCAGTTACAAAACAATCCGAAGAGACATTACATGATATCTGCGGTGTGATGGTTGGGTTTTGGACACCAGATATCTTTCACGGTGTTTCTGTTGCAGAGTTTCACATTCATTTTATCGATGACACCCGGACAAATGGCGGGCACGTTATTGATTTTGAATTACATAATGGTCTTTTAAGTTACGAGTTAAAACAAGATATAAAAATCCATCTGCCAGATAAATAGTGTATATCTTAATGCCGACCTCATATTATTAGAAAAGCTGAAGAATGATCAGGAGCCTGTAGAAAAATGATATTTTTTATTCTCATTTAAGGCAGGGAAAGAGTAACTTCAATCCCTGCTCTGGATATCAGTTACTTGTTTTTAAGACACTTGAATATTCCACCGGAACCCATTTATATCCCTGTTTTTCTTTACGAATATGTCCAATACCCGGAAAGGGTAAGTGGGCACCGCCAATTAACCATTGTTGATGTGAGGCTTCTTCAAAAATAGATTTACGTGCTTCAATGGCTTTATTGTTATCTACATCGAATTCAATAGAAATTTCGGGGTGTGTCAGTTGTACTGCATGAAAATGTACAATATCACCCAAAATCAACATATGACTTTTGCCTGAATGTACCAGGTATGAAGTATGACCGGGTGTATGGCCAAAAGTGGATATTGCTTTGATGCCGGAAATAACCTCTTCTCCACTTTTAAAAGTATGAAATGCCTTTGCAGCAATATACGGTGCTACAGCTTTTTGAACCATGTTAGCGAATGACTGATTTTTTTCTGAAGTTGAAGCTACAAGCTGAGGGTTCAACCTGAAATTATTTTCTTCCTCAGAAATATATACAGTCGCATTCGGGAATATGGCTTTACCCTCCGGTGAAGTAATGCCACAAGCATGGTCTGGGTGCATATGTGTCAGTAATATGGCTTTTACTTCTTCTGGTTGATAACCCGCAGAACGGATATTATTAATAATATCTCCCGCTGTGTGTCCAAAGCAGTGGCTACTGCCTGCATCAATTAATACCAACCCTTCTTTGGTATTGACAAGATAAGCATTTATCGCTGTCTGAATGCCCTCTTTATTTTCAATCTGGAACATTCGTGCGATCAGTGCCTGAATATTTTTTTCATCAAGACCTTTGAGTAAAGAAGGGGAAAGATCGATGTGTCCATCATAAACAGCGGTAACCGTGAAATCACCAACGAGATGATGATAATAACCAGGAACCTGATTTGCAGGTTGTTCAGCAAATGTTGTCGAAGCGGTGGACATTGTAGAAGTTGCCATCACTCCTGCGAGTGTCAATGTAATAGCTAGATATGATTTCTTAAAAATATTTTTCATTAAATACTCCAGAAATTAAGGGAATAAAATAACTATAATTTATCAGTGTTATGAAAAATAAATTAATTAATGAAAAATAGGATGGATACAGATTAAATGTTGATAAGTTAATAATTGATTGAATGATATAAGATAAAAAAATAGATAACACGATATTATGGTGTCAAAAAAACATCTGCTTCCCTTAAAAAGGATTAAATAAATTTTAATAAGTAATTCTCAGAAACAGTCTTTATTCATTTTTTTGTAATCTCATAAAATGAGGTTGTCAGATTAATTTAAATTAATGTTGAGATAGTGGCTTATTCTTATTGCAATAAAATCCTTGGCCCTGCTCCTTTTTCTCCCAATATATCATTTGGGTTGCGTAGCGGGCACTCTGTCAGTGAAAGGCATCCACAACCGATGCAACTGTCCAGATTATCGCGTAACTGGGTTAGCTTTGTGATACGTTGATCCAGCATATCCCGCCATTGTGAAGAGAGCATACGCCATTGTTCTGCCGTTAGTTTGCTGTTGGGTGGAAATTGACTCAATATTTTTTGTATTTCTTTCAAAGGAATACCTGTACTTTGTGCAACTTTGATAATCGCGATATAACGCAGAACAATGGCAGGAAAACGACGCTGATTTCCCTGGTTACGTGAGCTTTTGATTAACCCTTTTGACTCATAAAAATGAAGTGTTGATATAGCAACTCCACTACGTTTTGCTACTTCTCCGATGGTTAAAGCTCTATTAAAATCAATGTCTTTATCTTTCGCCATTTCAGTTGATCTCAAGTTAATTTGAGGTTTTATAGTCATACCTGATATTTCTGTCAATTAGAAAAATATTCTTGTTGATTCGACATTCGCGTCTATTGACAGGTGAAAAAGTGAATCAGCAAGGTAAATATTTACAGGTGGAAGGGTCTGCGTTATTGTTTCCATCGGTTCAGAAAAATAGCCTCCCCTCTATTTTGATTTTGGCAGTTTTTCTGAAGATGCTCTTGATGTGCCTGCTCGTCAGGTAATGAGTTATGCCACTGTTGCAGGTATATCCGTTGCAGACAACAAATAGTCATAGTCCAACAATTGTTCTGTTAATACAGGGCCTTTTGGTGAGAGCGTTGGTGGTGCAGAGCGCCTGACCAAACAGGAACACCAAAAAGATTACGTCAGTGCCAGTTAGTGAAGGTACTGATAAAGATTAACGTGTTACCAAAGGATGAAGGCTGAAAGGTTGCTGAGGCAATGGTATTGTTTGTATAAGCGACGGCATTGTTTTGCAAACGGGACGCTTCATAGAGCCAATCATGACAACAGCATATTATTCCTATCCATTACAATTTGCTTATTGGGTGCCCAATGTTTCCGGCGGTCTGGTAGTCAGTAAAATTCCTCAGCGCACTCAGTGGGATGCACGATATAATCGGCGGTTAGCACAGATCGCCGAACACGCCGGATTTGATTATGCCTTGACACAAATCCGTTTTACTGCCGGATATGGCGCCGAAAATCAGCACGAATCAGTAACTTTTTCTCAGGATTTGCTGGCGGCGACTGAAAAATTGAAAGTCATTGCCGCGTTGCTGCCCGGTCCCTGGAATCCTGCCCTGGCTGCCAAGCAGATAGCTACCATCAGCCACCTTTCCGGTGCTCGTATTGCCGTGAATATTGTCAGTGGCTGGTTTCGCGGTGAGTTTAAGGCCATTGGTGAACCCTGGCTCGATCATGAAGAGCGCTATTTACGCTCTGAGGAATTTATTCGCTGTCTGCGGGGGATCTGGCAGGAAGAACAGTTCACTTTTGCCGGAGATTTTTATCGTTTTCGGAATTACAGCTTAAAACCGAAACCTCTTCATCCACAGCCGGAAATTTTTCAGGGAGGTAGCTCACGTGCCGCGCGGGACATGGCTGCACGGGTTTCTGACTGGTACTTCACTAACGGTAATAGTACAGAAGGTGTGCGTCAACAAATCGACGATATTCAGGTTAAATCCCGGCAAAACGGGCACTCAGTAAAAATTGGTATGAATGCGTTTGTGATTGCCAGAGACAGTGAGCAACAAGCGCGGCAGGTGCTGCAAGAGATTATTGATCACGCTGATGTGGATGCAGTGAAAGGTTTTCAGCATGAGACACAGAATGCGGGCTTGGCTTCACCGGAAAAAGAAGGGAACTGGGCGAAATCCAGCTTTGATGATTTGGTGCAGTATAATGATGGTTTTAAACCGAGGCTGATTGGTACACCGCAACAAATAGCTGAACGGATTATCGACTATAAGAAAGTAGGCGTAGATCTATTGTTGCTAGGATTCCTCCATTGTCAGGAGGAGGTTGAATTCTTTGGACGAGAGGTTATCCCTCGTGTCCGGGTACTTGAACAACAGTTAACATCAGAGTTAAGAGCATGAAGAAACTACGGGTGGTGATCTGTGGCGATACCTTCTATGTCTCTGACAAAGAGGCTAACCTTATGTCTGATAATATCGTGATCGGCATGGATATTGCCAAACACAAAAGTGCGGATTTTGGATAACGATATGTATGATTGCTGTTTTTTCACGGGGATGTGGATCATATAGTGGTTCACATCCCCAACATAAAATCAAGCCGTTAAGCCAATCTGTTGATTATCAATCAGGCGTGTTTTTCCTAACCATGCCGCCATCAGGATCACAGCCTTTTTGCTCTGTGATGTTAAAGGTTGCAAATTTTCTGCATCACGAATAAATATCTCATCCGGCATAAAACCTTCTTCTCGTAGATGAGTGGACATTATTTCAAGCAATTGTTCAATATCCCGTTCGCCATTTTTCAACCTTTCAGCCGCACATTGCATGACTTGGTTTAGCAGAGGTGCTACTTTTTTTTCTTCTGGAGACAGAAGATTGTTGCGTGAACTGAGTGCCAGCCCATTTTTATCGCGGACAATAGGTATGGAAACCAGAGTGATATCATAAGCCATGTCAGCAATCATCTTGCGGATAACCTGCAACTGCTGAAAATCTTTTTCACCGAAGTAAACCAGATCAGGCTGGATCAGATTGAACAGTTTGCTGACAACCGTGGTGACTCCACGGAAATGCCCCGGCCGGCTTGCACCTTCAAGCATATAAGAGAGTTCAGGTACTTCAACAAAAGTCTGTTTGCCGTTTAAGCCATTCGGATACATTTCGTTGACATTAGGTGCAAAAACCATCTCAACATTGCGGCGACTCAGTTTTTCACAATCTTCCTGTAGGGTTCGCGGGTAGTTGACTAAGTCATCTTCGCGATCAAATTGCATTGGATTGACAAAAATACTCACAATGACTACGTCAGCTTGGGCTTTGGCAGTATCAACCAGAGCCATATGACCATCGTGCAGATTGCCCATTGTAGGCACAAAGGCAATTCGTTTTCCGGCCTGACGCCAACGACGGATTTCACGGCGTAAAATGGGGATTGTTTCTATAATCAGCATTGCTCTACTCCTTTATAATTGGCCGTCATGCTGTGTATACCCGTCATCTTTCTTGAAATCCATAGGGTATAGATTAATTGAATGAGTGTGCTTGATCGGGGTATGTGCCGTTTTCCACCTGTTCAATATACAGGTTGATGGCATCCCTGATGTTGCCGGTTTCTTTGAGAAAATCTTTGGCAAATTTTGGTGGTTTTGCGGTAATGCCCAAAGCATCATGCATGACGAGGATCTGACCATCAGTTTGATTGCCCGCACCAATGCCAATAACCGGGATTTCCAGCGCTTCAGTCACTTTCCGTGCGAGTTCTGCTGGTACACATTCCAGCACTAATAACTGCATCCCGGCTTTTTCTAAGGCAATAGCATCGTTAATTAATTGTTGAGCTGTGGGCTCATCACGCCCTTGTACTTTATAGCCCCCTAATATGTTAACGGCTTGTGGTGTCAGCCCCAGATGCCCGCAAACGGGAACGGATCGGGCGGTCAGCATTTTTACTGTCTCACACAGCCAGCTTCCACCTTCAATTTTGACCATATTAGCGCCTGAACGCATTAAAATAGCGGCATTATTGCAGCCTTGCTCTGGAGTGGCATAACTCATGAAAGGCATATCGGCGATCAGAAAAGCATGGGGAGCACCAGCGCGGACGCTTCGGGTATGGTAGGCAATATCTTCTACTGTAACCGGTAAGGTAGAATCAAACCCTTGCACAGTCATGCCGAGTGAATCGCCAATAAGCATGACATTGATACCTTGGGCAGCAAACAGGTGAGCGAAGCTAGCATCGTAAGCCGTAATTGTAGCAAACTTACGTTTCTCTTTTTTTAACTGGCTCAGGTCAGCCAGAGATATTGGTTTCATTATTACCTCCTGAATAGTTATACCCTTTATTTTTTGCGTACTGTGCTACAACCAAAACGTCAGGCCATTTTCTGGAACATGTTTTAATCGTTCTGCCAATGTTTCTTTATCAGGAAACACGAGATCCGGTGCAATTTCTGCAAGCGGATAAAGCATAAATTCGCGTTGTTTTAAACCGTAGTGGGGAATAGTCAGACGTTCAGTATTAATTGTTTGGTCACCGAATAACATGATATCCAGATCAAGTGTTCTCGGCCCCCAACGCTCATCTTTGCGGACACGTCCTTGAGCCAGCTCTATCGCCTGAGTGTGATCAAGCAAGGTTTCTGGTAGTAAGTGGGTATCCAATGCAACAGCCAGATTGAGATAGTCTGGCTGATCCTGTGGTCCCAACGGTTTAGTGCGATAAAATGAGGAACGTGCAATAAAAGTTGTTTCAGGGATTGTTTTCAGGGCAGCAAGTGCATTATCAACTTGCTGCAAAGGATCAGCCTGATTACTGCCAATAGCGATGTAAACCCTGGTCATAGTATTAGACATGATTCCAGTTAATTCCTGTTATGGCGAGGGCGATTATAACCACCCCGGTGATGGCGTGTTCTGCGACGAACAGGCTCACAGCCAAGTTCAGAGATCATGCCCCGCTGTTGTGAAGGTGTTGATTGTTGGAATTTTGTCCACCAGTGCACTAGTTCTTTCAGTTCATGACGTGGTTCAACGCTGGCACGCAATTCCAGTAAATCAAAAGCAGCCCGGAATTTTGGGTGCTCCATCAATTTATTTGCTCGTTTCCCCTGACGGCGCGGCAGGCGAAGCTGCAATAGCCAAATATCACGCATAGTTGTGGTATGGCGTTTCGGAATGGCAATTGAACGGCACTGTTCATCAAGAATATCATTCATCGCCAGAGCAAAGGCATCGTAATACTGTAAGCCACTTTCCTGCGTCAGTTTTTCCGCATGTTCAATCAGTGGATACCATAATATTGCCGCAAATAAGAAAGCAGGATTGACCCGCTTGTCATGCTGGAGACGATAATCGGTATTTTTTAATACCTGCTGCAACAGTTTTTCCATCGCTGAATCACCGTGTTGGGTGAATCCACGTTGGATTAGCGGGAATAATGGCTCAAATAGCTGGTATTCACGCAGTAACTTATAAGTACTGTAACCGTGCCCTGCCTGTAGTAGTTTCAGGGATTCATCGAATAGACGGGCGGGAGGAATCTCTCTTAGCAGAAACGCAAGACGTGGGATAGGTTCGGCAGTGGTCTCATTGATAGTCATGTTTAGCTTGCTGGCGAAACGGATGGCCCGCAGCATCCGTACCGGATCTTCGCGATAGCGGGTTTCCGGATCACCAATCAGGCGAATAATCCCTTCTTCCAGATCGGCCATTCCACCGACATAATCCCGTAGGGCGAAATCTTCAATACCGTAATAGAGGCTATTGATAGTGAAATCGCGGCGGATGGCGTCTTCTTCCACTGAACCAAAGATATTGTCACGCAGTAACATTCCACTTTGAGCTTTGTGTGACTGATTGCGGTCATTGCATTCAGTCTGTTCATGTGATCCACGGAATGTGGCAACTTCAATCACATCTGGCCCAAACATAATGTGGGCAAGGCGAAAACGGCGACCAACAAGGCGGCAGTTACGGAATAATTTACGTACTTGCTCTGGTGTTGCGTTGGTAGCAATGTCAAAATCTTTCGGTTTTTTGTGCAGTAATAAGTCACGTACACCGCCGCCTACCAAATAAGCCTCGAAGCCAGATTTATTCAGGCGGTATAGAACCTTCAATGCATTTTCACTGATATCTTTGCGTGAAATAGGGTGCTGTTCCCGCGGGATCACGGTGATCAGGGGGGCAGAATGTTTTGCCTTTCCAGATGTTTTCTTCATTTTGATGTTTTCGGCATTTGATGAAGATATGCGATTCACTCTGCTATGTTTAGGCAGAGTGCTGCTCTCTGTTTGAGCAGAATGGTCAGATATGGTGACTGGCCTTTCACTGGCTGCCTGTGTTTCGCGTTTTATCTTGGTTTCGCGGATCAGCAAATTACGGCAGAAAGTTGCTACTCGGTTAAAAATGGTACACCTCGATAGTGACGAATCAAATTAAAACAAAAAAACAGCCGCTAATCATAACTTACTGGACATTCTTTGAGAATGCTTGCAGTGCCAATAGCAACACTTTATTTAAATTGTCTATTGATTATGTTTTGGGGCGGAACATGATTTATATTCCAACCAATGATAGCCTGTTTTAATAATTGATCTGTGGTGAGATCTTGCCAGCCTGCGATGGTTGGTTGGTTTAAAAATGATAACGCATCAATAAGCAATGGACGTGGATCATCAAGAGGGATCGGTTTTGCATGATTTTGCTTGGAAAGTTTATTGCCCTCTTTATTTAATACAAGAGGCAAATGTACATAATCTGGCGTTTTAAAATTCAGATACCGATATAAGGATATTTGGCGAACGGTAGGTTCGATCAAATCTGCTCCTCTGACAATTTCAGTGATGCCTTGATAGTTATCGTCAATAACAACGACAAGATTATAGGCAAATAAACCATCTTTGCGATGGATAATGAAATCTTCTTCAGCCATTTTTGCAGATACGGTGATATTTCCCTGTAATTTGTCGTAAAAACTATAAACGGGATACTGTTGTTGCAGGCGAATGGCGGCATTACGGGTTGGCAGGTGTAAATGCTGGCAGAAACCATCATAAAATCCGCCCAAATGCTGAATGCGCTGGCGGGTACAGTTACAGTAATAACTGTTCCCCTGTTGTAGTAGCTGCTCAAGTATCTCCCGGTAAGCGTCGTGACGTTGGGATTGGTACAGTACTTCTCCGTCCCAGTGAAGGCCGTAGTGCTCTAATGCCTGTAATATCCTATCTGCTGAGCCGGAAACTTCTCGCGGAGGATCGATGTCATCAATCCGCATCAGCCATTTTCCTTGGTAAGCACGCGCCTGTAAGTAACTGCCCAGTGCTGTCACCAGAGAACCAAAATGGAGATCGCCAGATGGGGATGGCGCAAAACGCCCAATATACAACGGAGGATGTTTATCCAATGGAAAGTATTCGGATTGAGTCATGTCAGGGTCAGTTAAGGGAGTATACGGCGCCTTTCAGCGCCGTATTCAACCCATCAGTTAGCCAGCCATTTGCTTTTCGCGAATTTCAGCTAACGTTTTACAGTCAATACATAAATCAGCTGTAGGGCGAGCTTCTAAACGACGAATGCCGATTTCAACCCCACAGGATTCACAATAGCCGAAGTCATCATCTTCGACTTTCTTCAGCGTTTTTTCGATCTTCTTGATCAACTTACGTTCACGATCCCGATTACGTAATTCAAGACTGAATTCTTCTTCTTGCGCCGCACGGTCAACCGGATCAGGGAAGTTCGCTGCCTCATCTTGCATATGAGATACAGTACGGTCTACTTCATCCCTGAGTTGATTGCGCCATGCTTCCAGAATCAGCTTGAAATGCGTTAACTGGGCATCGTTCATGTATTCTTCGCCTGGCTTTTCCTGGTAAGGTTCTACCCCAGCGATGGCGAGAATGCTCAAGGACGAGGTTTTACGTTTTTGCCCTTCTTGCATAATGCTTCTCCTTACACACGCACTATCAAACGACCCCCCAACAGTAGGGGGAAAAAATAGGCCGCTATAAATAGCAGATGACTGCGAGGTTGGCAATTATTCCTACCATTAGTTTTGCAATGGTGTGAAGGCAGCCGTGTTTACTGCCTAAATATGTTGCAAAACTTACCTCATTAGCATGATCTGTTTACAAATCATCCTATTGATACAAAAGGCAATTTGTGACTTAGAACCATCCTGTTTTCTGTCATGCTGGCCCCGTAACAAATTACTTCGACCCCTAAATTGCATGCTTGTTCCAAAAGAAAAGCATAATCGTGGTCAATATGTTTTGCTGCCATCACTTGACTGATACCGGAATGTAAAACAGCAAAGCACAGGACAGCACGTTGTCCCTGTTGCGCTATCAATGATAGTTCACGTAAATGTTTTTGCCCACGAATTGTCACAGCATCAGGGAAATATCCTTTATTGTCTTGCAATAAGGTGACCGATTTTATTTCAATATAGCAATTAACTTTTTGTTTTGACTCTAACAATAAATCTATCCTGCTTTTCTCTTTTCCATAGCTCACTTCGCGGTTGATTTTTTCGTAGCCGGATAATTCTGAAATTAGATTTTTTTCAATAGATTGATAAACCAGATCATTAGCTCGCAGTGTATTCACGCAAATCCAATGCCCGTTTTGAGTTTGTGTCAGCTCCCAGCTATTGGGATATTTACGCTTAGGATTGTCTGATGTGGAATACCACACGGTATCTCCGGGAGTTGCACAGCCTGTCATCGCGCCGGTATTGGCACAGTGTATGGTGAGCGTTTCACCTTCTGGAGTGAGGACATCTGCCAGAAAACGTTTATAGCGACGAATTAATGTCGCAGGCTTCAATGGTGGAGAAAATTCCATAAACTTTCCTTTATAACTAACAGGTTCACTATCATTAAGTCATATGCATGAAGTCACTTGAGCATGAACTAAAATTAAACATGAAGATGAAATTAAACGTGAACTGAAATTAAAATCGCCAATGCTACAATGACAGCCCTTGAAAGTTAATTGCTATGGTGAGCCTTTGTTATTACCTATTTATGACGTTGTAGACTCTGTCATAACGCAGTTGGAGACCTCAAAACAGGTTTTATTACATGCTCCGACAGGCGCAGGAAAATCAACCGGATTACCGCTGGCAATCCTGAATAATACCCGGTTTAGTGGACGCATTATTATGTTGGAACCACGACGTCTTGCAGCGCGTAGTGTTGCTGAACGTCTGGCAGAGCAATTGAATGAACCAGTAGGTATGACGGTAGGTTACCGAATGCGTTCGGAGGCTAAAGTCAGTGCTTCCACACGCCTTGAAGTAGTGACCGAGGGGATCTTGACCCGGATGCTGCAACAAGATCCTGAATTGAGTGATGTCTCTCTCGTCATTCTTGATGAATTTCACGAACGCAGCTTACAGGCCGATCTTGCGCTGGCTCTGTTGCTGGATGTGCAGGAAGGGCTGCGCGATGATTTGCGCATTCTGATTATGTCAGCCACGCTGGATAATCAGCGCCTTTCTTCTCTGTTACCTGAAGCACCTGTGGTTGTATCAGCAGGCCGTAGTTATCCAGTGGTGAGAAGTTACCATCCACTTCCTGCCCATCTGCCTTTTGAACAAGCAGTGGCTTCCTCAGTATTACGTTTATTGCAGCAGGAGACAGGCTCCTTACTGCTATTTTTACCCGGAGCGGGGGAAATTCAGCGTGTATTGGCTCAGTTGGAGGGCAAAGTTAATAACGATACATTATTGTGCCCACTATATGGCGCTTTATCACTAGCAGAACAGCGCAAAGCAATAGCGCCTGCTCCGGCAGGAATGCGTAAGGTGGTACTGGCGACTAATATTGCAGAAACCAGTCTGACGATTGAGGGAATTCGTCTGGTGGTGGATAGTGGTCTGGAACGTACCAGCCGATTTGAACCAAAGAGCGGTTTAACCCGTTTGATTACCCAACGCATCAGTCAGGCATCAATGATTCAACGAGCGGGTCGGGCGGGCAGGTTGGAAGCTGGCGTATGTTGGCATTTATTTAGTCAAGAGCAGGCTGAGCGTGCTACAGAGCACAGTGAACCGGAAATTCTGCATTCAGATTTGAGTAACTTGCTGCTTTCTTTATTGCAGTGGGGATGTCGTGACAGTGGCCAATTACATTGGTTAGACAATCCACCACAAGCTGCCCTGGCTGTAGCCCAATCTCTGCTTACTCGATTGGGAGCATTGGATGATAAGCAACAATTAACTGCCCGTGGTTGGCGAATGACTGAATCCGGTTGTGAGCCTCGTTTGGCCGCTATTTTATGTCTGGCAAGAGAGTGGTGTTCGGATAAAGGATCATGTGCGGAGAAAGAATCGGCAGGAGATGCACTGGCAACAGCAGCGAAACTGGTTGCGATCCTTGAGGAGCCGCCACGATGGGGGCAACCGGATCTCGTCCATTGTCTCACCTCCAATCAGTCTCATTGGCAGCAACGGGCAAAACAGCTATTCAAAAGTCTGGTCAGAAGCCTGGCAGATAATACTGTTGCGGAGACTAACCACATTAATCTGGAGTATGTGCCTGAGTTATTGGTACAGGGTTTTCCTGACCGAATTGCGAAAAATCGTGACAATTTTGGGCGTTTTCAACTTGCTATTGGCTTGGGTGCTGTACTGGAGCGGGAAGAGTCGCTTTCAGGTGAAACATGGCTGATAGCACCGGCATTGCAGCAAGGTAGCAAAACACCGGATGCACGCATTCTGCTTGCCTGTCCGTTGAATATTGAACAAATAATCAGGCAATATCCTGCTTTGTTTACAGAACAGACAGTGATTGAATGGGATGATAATAAGGGAACGCTGCGTGCATGGAAGCGGCTGAAATGTGGACGTTTGACGGTTAAAGCACAGCCTTTGGCAAAACCTTCTGCGACTGAATGGCAGGAAGCCCTGCTGAATTGGGTTCGACAGGAGGGACTGGCAGCTCTGGCTTGGTCACAGGAAGCATCGCAGTTGCGAATTCGTTTGCAACGGGCCGCAGAATGGCTGCCGGAAATTGAATGGCCTGCTGTTGATGATGATGCTTTATTGGATTCTCTTGAACAGTGGCTGCAACCCGCATTGGAAATGGAACATGTGCAAGATTTGAAGAGATTGCGACAAATTGAGCTGTCATCAGCTCTTGTGACTCTTCTTGATTGGCAGCAGCGGCAAACACTGGATAATGAATTGCCTACTAATTACACTGTGCCAACTGGAAGCCGGATCAGCATTGAATATTTCTACGATAAGCCACCCGTATTATCAGTCAGAATGCAGGAAATGTACGGCGAGCAGCAAAATCCGGTTTTGGCGAAAGGGCGAATTCCTGTCGTTGTTGAGTTGTTGTCTCCGGCTCATCGTCCATTGCAGATCACCCAAGATCTCGCGGCATTTTGGCGGGGAGCTTATCGAGAGGTACAAAAAGAGATGAAAGGGCGTTATCCCAAGCACTTATGGCCAGATGATCCTGCTAACACAGCACCGACAAGGCGCGTGAAAAAATATATTTGATCGTTTAAAAACATTTAATTGGAGAATTCGGTATGTCTGATGATGATCGTCAGCCAATCGGACGTAAGGGTAAAAAATCGGGACATCGTCGTGGGCGTCAGGCGAATAAACGTCATCGGCGGGATGATTATGACTATGATGATTTTGAAGGCGAAAATGATAACGACGATGAGGATGGAGTCATGACGAAAAAAGGGAACAAATCCTCGCAGATAAAAAGGCGGGGAAAATGGGTCTGGCTGCTGCTATTGAAAATCTTTATTGTGTTGACAGTACTCATTGTTATATATGGTTTTTATTTGGATAACAAAATTCGCCATCGCATTGATGGCAAAGTTTGGGATCTTCCTGCTGCGGTATATGGCCGTATGGTAAACCTTGAGCCGGGCATGAATTACAGTAAGGCTGAAATGGTTCGGTTATTGGAAGGTATGCAGTATCGGCAGGTGACTAAAATAACCCGCGCAGGTGAGTTTGTGGTCAGGGGCAATGGTATTGAAATGTTGCGTCGGCCTTTTGATTTTCCTGATGGTAAAGAGGGGCAAATTCAGGCTCGTTTAACTTTCAATGACAATCACTTGGCCAGCATTGAAAATATGGAAAACCAGCGTCAGTTTGGTTTCTTCCGTCTTGATCCAAAACTGATCACGATGATGCAATCTGCGAATGGTGAGCAGCGCCTGTTTGTTCCGCGTTCCGGCTTTCCTGATTTACTGGTTCAGACATTATTAGAAACGGAAGATCGTTATTTCTACGAGCATGACGGCATCAGACCCCTTTCGATTGTTCGTGCAGCGCTGGAAAACCTGCTGGCAGGCCGTGCAGTTCAGGGGGGAAGTACCTTAACTCAGCAGTTAGTTAAAAATTTATTTCTGACTAATGAACGTACCTTAAGCCGTAAAGCCAATGAAGCCTTAATGGCATTATTGCTGGATGCACGCTACAGCAAGGATCGCATTCTTGAACTCTACCTGAATGAAGTTAACTTAGGGCAAAGTGGTAATGAGCAGATCCGCGGTTTCCCATTAGCGAGTCTTTATTATTTCGGTCGTCCGATTGATGAACTGAGTCTGGATCAGCAAGCATTATTGGTAGGGATGGTTAAAGGGGCTTCGTGGTATAACCCGTGGCGTAATCCTAAAACCGCACTGAAACGCCGTAATGTTGTATTGAAGATCCTCCAGAATCGAAAAGTGATTGATCAGGAGCTATATGACTTGCTAAGCGCTCGTCCACTCGGTGTAAAACCCAAAAGTGATGTAATAACACCACAGCCTGCATTTATGCAGATGGTGCGTCAGGAATTACAGCAAAAGCTAGGTGATAAAGTTAATGATTTATCCGGTGTAAAAATCTTTACTACATTAGATCCGGTTGCACAGGATGCAGCGGAGAAAGCAATAGAACAAGGTATTGCTGATCTGCGCAAGTCGCGTAATGTGCCTAATTTAGAGGGGGCGATGGTCGTTGTTGACCGTTTCAGTGGCGAAGTCCGGGCGATGGTTGGTGGCTCGCAGCCACAATATGCGGGTTTTAACCGTGCGATGGATGCTCGTCGCTTAATCGGCTCGCTTGCCAAGCCGGCAACTTATCTGACTGCATTGAGTGAACCCGATAAATATCGTCTGAACACTTGGCTGGCGGATGAACCTATCTCAATCCCTCAGGCTGGTGGTAAACCATGGGAACCGAGGAACTTTAGCCGTAATTTCAGCGAACGAGTGATGTTGATAGATGCGTTGGCACGTTCAATCAACATCCCGACAGTCAATTTGGGGCTGGATGTGGGGTTGGATCATATTGCTAATACCTTAGTGTTACTGGGCATTCCGGCTAAAGAAATCCAGAAAGTACCTGCAATGTTGTTGGGAGCTATCAACCTGACTCCGATGGAAATGGCTCAGGAGTTTCAGACCATTGCCAGTGGAGGAAATCGGGCTAAACTCTCCGCACTGCGTTCTATCATTGCTGAGGATGGCACCGTGGTTTACCAAAGTTATCCACAGGCGGAAAGAGCTGTACCTGCCCAAGCCGCTTATTTGACGTTATATGGTATGCAGCAAGTTGTTGCGCGGGGAACGGGCCGTTCACTGACCGGAAAATATGGCAAATATAATCTGGCGGGGAAAACGGGAACGACCAATGATCTGCGTGACACCTGGTTTGCCGGGATTGATGGTAAGGAAGTGGCGATTGTCTGGACTGGTCTTGATAACAACGGCCCGACCAAACTGACGGGAGCAACAGGAGCATTGAAGATTTACGAACGTTATCTGGCAAATGAAACACCATTGGCTCTGAATAACCGTCCACCAGAAGGTATTGTTGATATGACAGTTAATGAAGATGGCGCCTTTAACTGTGCTGGAAATGGTATCAGAATGTTACCGGTTTGGACGGATAACCCACAAGCGTTATGTCAGCAATCTGTGCAGCCGCCAATTGAGGAAGGTAAAGAAGAGGCACTGGGCTGGTTGCGTGAGATGTTTGGGCAATAACCTGTAATTGAGCAGTGTTAAAATGCAATTCCCCACTCTTGAGAAGTGGGGAATTGGAAAAATGAGCATGGTGATGTTGTTTTGTCGAAAAATAGATCTAAGGTTGATAATTGGGCGAGGTGATACTTAGTGGAAGCTAAGCTATGAATATTATTATCCTATCCCTGCTATTTATTACCGCTGCATTATTACATGGTATCAGTGGTATTGGTTTTCCTATTGCCAGTACAACCGCATTAAGTTTATTTATGCCTTTGAAAGAAGCAGTAGTCTTAGCATTATGGCCAACATTGTTGGTTAATGTGTTAAGTGTGATTTCAGGTGGAAAAATTGGCCCAATATTACATAAATACAGTTTACTGGCGCTCTTTTCATTATTAGGTAGTTTTATTGGGGCGAAACTTTTATTTCTGATTAATCCTGCCTATCTTCAATTACTGCTGAGTGGATTCATTGGGTTTTACATTATTAATAATGTACGCAGTGATAATTTTCGTTTACCTGCAAGTCCGATTATTTTGGCGCTATTTGGTTTGGTGGCGGGTGTCATTGGCGGAGCGACAAATGCTATGTCACCCATATTGATCATGTGTCTGCTGGCGATGAGCAATGATCTTCACGAAATTGCACGGGCAGCGAATCTCTGTTTTTTGCTCGGAAAATTCAGCCAATTGGTGGTATTGCGTAATGAGGCATTCGAATTATTTTCTTCGGATTATTTGTGGCCTGTACTGTTACTCATAGGGTTATCTGTCCTTTTTCTCTTTATTGGTACTCGCCTGAGAACACGAATTAGTGCGCAGCATTTCCGCTGGTTGATGCTCATTCTGTTAGGTGTATTGGCAGTAATGTCTGCAATTCAGGCGGTACGGGGTTTGGTGTAAGCAATAATCCATAACACCACAATATTATTGTCATGTTATGGAGGAAGCAGATTACTTCAATTTAGCAAAACAATGAGCTGCTGCATTCACGGTACGCTGGATATCTTCATCTGAGTGAGCGATGGACATAAAGCCCGCTTCAAATGCGGATGGAGCCAGATAGACGCCTTCATCCAGCATTAGATGGAAGAATTTCTTAAAGCGTTCAACATCACATTTCATCACATCTTGATAGCAGGTAACGCTTTCTGCGTCAGTAAAGAAAATACCAAACATACCGCCAACATGATTAATCACCAGAGGAATGCCCGCTTCTGATGCCGCATTTTTCAGGCCAGATGCTAATTTGTCAGTCAGTTCACTCAGACGCTGATGAACACCAACCTGGGCAACTTCTTTCAGGCAAGCCAGACCGGCAGCCATCGCGATAGGGTTACCGGAAAGCGTTCCGGCTTGATAAACCGGGCCGGTTGGTGCCAGTTTTTCCATGATTTCCTGACGGCCACCAAACGCACCTACAGGCATGCCACCCCCGATGATTTTTCCAAGAGAGGTGAGATCTGGTTCAACACTGTAATATTCTTGCGCTCCACCTAAAGCAACACGGAACCCGGTCATAACTTCATCAATAATCAGCAAAGCACCGAATTCATCACACAGTTTACGCAGTCCCGGTAAAAATTCCGGCTGTGGAGGAATACAGTTCATATTTCCGGCGACAGGTTCGACGATAATACAGGCAATTTCTTCCGGGTATTTTTCGAAGGCGGCACGTACTGAATCCAGATCATTGTAGATACAGGTCAGAGTATGTTTGGCAAAATCGGCAGGCACTCCCGGCGAATTGGGTTGCCCGATGGTCAGAGCGCCAGAGCCTGCTTTTACCAGCAAACAGTCTGCGTGACCGTGATAGCAACCTTCGAATTTGATGATCTTATCGCGCTGAGTATAGCCTCGTGCCAGACGAATGGCGCTCATGGTCGCTTCTGTACCTGAATTCACCATGCGAACCATATCCATAGAGGGAACGAGTTCTGTTACTAGTTTGGCCATTTCTACTTCGGCAGCCGTTGGAGCACCAAAGCTCAGGCCATGTCCAGCGGCTTCAATGACGGCATTACGAATGGCAGGATGGTTATGTCCGAGAACCATCGGCCCCCACGAACCAACATAATCGATATAGGTGTTACCATCGACATCATAAAGATAGGCACCATCGGCACGTTGGATAAAAACAGGTGTACCGCCAACGCCGTTAAAAGCACGTACCGGAGAGTTAACACCACCGGGGATGACATGTTTTGCCTGAGAGTAAAGTGTTTCGGACTGGCTCATTAATAAATGCTCCTGAAAGACGATGGGTATATGAAGCCGCCATTTTAAATGACCCCAATAGGTAAGCCAAATCATAAGACTAAATCATAGGAATAGAGTGGGGGGACATCGTGTATACCCTGCATCCTGAAATCCATAGGGTATATATGGCAAAAACTTGAACGAATCAGTCAGGTATTAGATAATCACCGTTAACTGATCAGAAGGTTTATACCTTTTCTATTGGGTATACAACAACTTTCCGAGAACTTTTACCGGAAAACCCGACTGGAGTAAAAATATGAGCGATGATGCTGCACTACCTTTGCAGTTTACTGATGCCGCAGCCAACAAAGTTAAGGTATTGGTTGCAGATGAAGATAACCCGAACCTGCGTTTGCGGGTCTATATTACAGGTGGTGGTTGTAGCGGTTTCCAGTATGGTTTCACTTTCGATGACCAAATCAACGAAGGTGATCTAACAATTCAGAAACAAGGTGTTGAGCTGGTAGTTGACCCGATGAGCCTGCAATATCTGGTAGGTGGTAGCGTCGATTATACCGAAGGATTGGAAGGTTCTCGCTTTATTGTCACCAACCCGAATGCAAAAACCACTTGCGGTTGTGGTTCTTCTTTTAGCATCTGATTTCACTATTTATTCATCAAATTTTATTCATCAAATCCAAAACATGAGGGCAATGTTTTCATTGCCCTCATGTTTATTGTCATTACCCTTGCTCTATTGTTTATCGCTTATCTCCGTTCAACATCGTTTAACTGTTGACATAATTGCTCTGTTGCCAAAATAATCCTCGGCCCGGCTCGGCTGAACCAATCATCGTTAAGAATAATAATTCTGGCGTTTAATTGTGGCTGCCAAAATTCTGCGACTTTCTGTTTTTGCTCTTCGGTTCCACCCATCACAATGACTTCTGGCTTACGGACAAGAACTTGCTCACGATTAACCTGAGGCCACGGAACTGAGCTATCGGCAAATATATTTCTTCCTCCGCATACGGAAACAATTTCACTTTGAATAGAATGGCGGGATGAGGTAAAAATCGGATTCATGCCAAATTGTATAAATGCGGGTTTAGGATTTGAGCCGGCATAAGTCTGTTTTAGTTGGTTAAATTTTTGCCGGATATCCGCAGCAGATTTTTTGGCTATATCAGGCTGTGGGCTGTAGGCTGCCAGGCGCTCTAAATCTGTTGCAACATCTTCTACTTTTTTCACATCAGAATAAAAAATCGGAATGCCTAACGCCGCGAGTTGTTCCAGTGGTCTTTGGGGATTACCCCCTCGCCATGCCAGAATTAAATCAGGTTTCAGGGCAATGATCCTTTCAACATTGATGCCTTGCCAGTCTGCGACTTGCTCCAGTTTTTTCGCAGCTTCAGGATAATCGGAGTAAGCACTGACTGCGACAAGCTGGTCACCCATTCCTGCCGCATAGGCAAGCTCAGTTGTGGAAGGAGCAAGGCTGATAACACGGGATGCCGCCGCATAAAGTGGGGTACTGAAAATGTATAAAAAGCTGTATAGAAGAAATGAAAATGTTATCGAGGTAGAGTGATGAGAGGCATTTTTCCAAAATGATTTCATTATTTATGCTCCATGTTAGTGTTACAGTTCTAATTGTTCTGTAAGCAGATGTTCTCATCGATGGCAATAGCCATATTGCTGTAATCAATGTTACAACTAAAGAAAATGACTATAGATTTCGAGGTGCAACCACTGAATACTGAGATTCATAGGGTATAGGGGATTTCATCAGGCATAAATACTATTTTTAATAAGTAATCTAACTATCTAACACAGAACCTATTTTTAAGTTAATTAGATATTAAATTAAAAAATATTTTTCAAAGGTAGAGGTTTTGGTTAAACGCATAGGAATACATGTAACGGTTCAAACATAGTCTGGCAGTTTCCTGTTTCGTTTGGTAACTACCAGATAACGAATTTTAGGGTGTTGTGGAAATCGTAAACAGGGTAATTGTATCGATATAGCCCCGTTTGCTGGTTTTAAAAAAATAATCCCCGTGACTCAGAGGATTACTTTATTAGATGTTTTTATTAACTTAAATCTCTGATCAACGCTATATGATCTATATAATCTGTTCCTTCATGTATATGTTTCGTTACCTTCACTATTTTATTATGTACTAAAGCTAATTCTAAAATTTTTAATAATTGTTCACCAGGGCTTGAATTTATTCCATAGGTTAGTAGACCATCCTCAAGTAATGTATTGTTATATGCATCAACTATTTTAACAGATATATTACTTGCAACAGGAGATGCAACATGAATGGAAGCAACATACCCACTAACTGAACTTTTTTGCTCTTCAAAATTATTAGAATCTTTTTCATTTTTATTCATTTTTAATTCCTCTACATATTATATCTTTTAACAAGATTAAAATTTATTTTTTATGTAAAAAAGCAGTTAGTTAACTCTAGTTTATCATTTATATATAACTACCGATTCTATAAAGTTACCTCTCTTATCGGCATACCCCATCACTCTCACTTTCTTATCATATACAAAAGCCATTTCTAAAACTGAAAGTAATTTAGATCCAACTACCCCATTTATACCATCGACTAATTGAGCATCATAAATGGCTTTTCTTGTATCTAGATTCTCTATAGTAACATATACATTATCTATATTAGGTGCTGCAACATCTATATAAATAACATTTCCATCTACTGTAAATGGTCCATAATATGGTTCATCAGGGACATTATAATCCATTGTATCTTTATTCATATCGAACCTCTATCAATATCATATATATTAGAGAAATAAAAAGAGTCTTATCATGAAAAAATGATAGAAACACCAATATATAGAAACTTCATTCAAATAGCATGAACTTATCACCTTAATATTTATTACATAAGTAATACATTGATACCTCTCTCCCTTACCCAGGTAAACCTAACAGGTAGCAATAAAAGCAATCAGACGGGCTAATATATACAATAGTAATAATATAACAATAGTAACAGATCGATAAGTGTTAAATAATGAACATCAGAAATAAAATGCTTTCAGCAAAGGTGTCAGATGCTATAAATTCAGTATTGTCTAGTAATGTTAATACGTTACTCTATCCCTATATAGATTTAATAAAGAATTTAATTGTCTTGATCTAAGATAATTTTTATTATCTTTTTTATATGATATTTAATATTTGCCAATTACTGGAGATTTCCTCATAATTAACGTTCGTAATAAAGTGGTTTTTTTGTAAAGTATGTTTTTCATTTTTCTTTGATTAGTTTATCAAAATATAATTAATGTATTATTTAATATGTTCTTAAAAAAGTTGAAACTAATTTCTATTTAAATTAAAAATATTTTCCAAAGGTAGAGGTTTTGGCTAAACAAACAGGAATATATTATGGTTAGTATTGAATATGCTTTACTGGAGCCCCATTTTTCCCGTCGGATATTTTCTGAAAGTATTCACAAAATAACCCCGGATTTTCTTTCTCAAACTATTGATGTTAGCTTAGATTTAGATAGAAATGCACTAAAGCCAGCAAAAGGATTACCAGGTTATTTTACTTATGGATGGAAAAAGGCTGTAGATGAAATTATACGTGTGAGTCATCTGGGCATACAGTACATATCCCTGCGTTTTATCTCTCATGCCGGAGATCTCAATGATATTAATGAGAGCATGACAACGTTTGAAACGATACTTTCGCTGATACAGCAGGAAATAAAACATTTACCGATAAAGCTTATTGTCGATCCTTTCGGTTTAGCTTTAACATCAGATGGTCAGTGGGGGATTTTACGCGATCATAAATCTTTTGATAGAGAAAAGACTTACACTTTATTAGAGCGTGTTGGATACATATTATCTCGTAACCATGTGTATGGAGTAATTACTTTAGGACGTATTCTGGAAGAAGTTAAATTAACAAAAAAAGGAATTGTCGAAGGGGGAAATAATACAAAAATATTTTCGTTCTCACAAAATAGTGAAACAAGCATAGCATATGTTTACCTTGACAGCATAGGTCATAATACTGGACAAAAGATACAACCTGGTAATGTAGAGGAAATGGATCTTTGGTCATTAATGGATATATGGCATGGCACAGATGTCTCAGTTATCAAGCCAATGGAAAGTTATCACTTGATGTCTTCCCTTGATTATCTCATTAAAAATGAAGTATCCAGAAATTCTTTCCTGAATTCCAAAATTGTTGCAGAAATGGCTACACAACATGATTTCATTCGTAAGACATTAAGCGAAATGAGGGAAAGTCCAGATTTACTGGCAGAAAAGTGTGCTCGGTTAAAACTAGCTGGTTATACCGTTTCTGGAACGACTTATATAATGTCACTCCTTGCGCGGGAAAAGGGGGCTAATATGGCAAGAGCACGACTCGAAGAAATGTGGTTGACTGCACTTGGTGTAATGGGTGAGAACTGTGAATGTTTGATTGATCGGAACGCTTCATGTTTTTTGGAGGGAAGTATTCTTTATTAATCAGCCATAATTGAATTCAGGGCAGAACAGAACATGACTGCTTTGTTCTGAAAGAAGAGAAAGATGATTTATGAAAATAAATTTGGTACGTACATAGGGCGCATAGGCATAGTAAGAAAGAAAAACAGCTTTTTTAGCTATCATGATAGTGACTTTCATGATTGGTTTCGATACGACCAGATTTAGCCAGTGACTTTCACGAATACATTAAAATAGGTGGAAAAAACAATAGGTAGAAAAGAGGACAAGTATTATTTGTCATCTGAGTTGGTAGAGCTTTCAGTCGTATTAGAGCCTATTCCATTAGGCTCTAATCGGTTACTGTTTACTGAGTTCAGTCAGCATGGCATTGATCATTCGGGTGGATTCACGTGCAGCAACAACCAGAAACTCATCAAAGCTGATGTGAGATTCCTGATCCGCAACGTCAGAGATAGCGCGAACCACAACGAAAGGTACTTTATATTGGTGACAAACGTGGCCAATGGCTGCGGCTTCCATTTCAACCGCAGCGACTGTCGGGAAAGTAGCCCGGATACGCGCTAATGGCTCTGAGCCATTGATAAAAGCATCGCCACTACACACCAGGCCACGAACTGCGTTCAGATTAAGGGACTGGATACATTTTTCGGCTAAAGAAATTAATTGAATATCAGCAATAAAAGCAGGAGGGCATTGTGCCATTTGACCCGGCTCATAACCAAAGGCGGTGAGATCCGCATCGTGGTAACGTACTTCTTCCGACACTACGATATCGCCCACTTTCAGTTTAGGATCAAGACCGCCTGCGGAACCTGTATTAATCACAATATCCGGCTGGCAGTGTTCAATCAACAAGGTGGTTCCCAGTGCGGCAGAGACTTTACCGATACCGGATTTCAGCAAAGCGACGTCAACACCATTCAGCTTACCGGTATAGATCTCACAGCCACCCCGTGACAATGTTTGCAGACCATCAATCTGGTCGCGTAACAAAGTCACTTCTTGTTCCATTGCACCTATTACACCTACTTTCATTGTGTCATACTCACTTTTGTTATTAATGGGTTGTGCCTACCGGAATAGGCCTGATTTAAACCGAAGTGTATCATTGAATAACCGTTTGCCGGAGATTCCGGCTATAAATAATCGTATTATTCGGTATGGGGGGATTGATGCCTAAGATTGATTTCAAGCAAAAATTGAATTTCCAGCGTAAATACAGACACACTTCCATGCATTCTGCTGACGAGGAGCAGGTAAATCGTCAGTTTGAAAGTGATCGCGGGCGTATCATCAATTCGGCAGCTATTCGGCGCTTGCAGCAGAAAACACAAGTGTTTCCATTGGAACGTAATGCCTCCGTGCGTAGCCGATTAACCCATTCATTGGAAGTCCAGCAGATTGGTCGTTATATCTCAAAAACGATTATTGCAGAATTGGCAAAAAAGAATTTATTGGAAAAATATGGTCTGAATGAGCGTTTGATTGCTTTTGAAAGCCTGATTGAGATGGCCTGTTTGATGCACGATATCGGCAATCCCCCATTTGGTCATTTTGGTGAGGCGGCAATTAAGGATTGGTTTTCCCGTCGGCTCGATCCTGAATTTTTACCTGAGTCCACTGACCATGCCAATCGACAAGATAAATGTCAGGTCGCAGCGTTACGTTTATGTGGTGAAGAGAAAAAAGATCGGTTTCGTCGCCAATTACGTATGGATCTATGCCAGTTTGAAGGTAATGCTCAGGCCATCCGATTGGCGCACAGCCTGCTTAAACTGAATCTGACTTATGCCCAAATTGGTTGTATTCTGAAATACACTTGCCCGGCTTACCGCCTTGAAGAATCTCCGGCAGAATTCAGTTATCTGATGAAGAAAAAAGGTTATTACTGGTCAGAAGACAGTTTTATCGGTGAATTAAAAAAAGAGCTGCAATTAGGGGAATTCTGCCGTTTTCCACTGACATATATTATGGAGGCCGCAGATGATATCTCTTATTGTATCGCAGATCTGGATGATGCTGTTGAAAAGGGGATTTTCAATGTTGAGCAATTGGTGGGGTATTTAAAACAGGAGTGGGAGGAAAATGGCGGTTACAGAAAAGGTGATCTGTTTGAATTGACAGTTACTCAGGCTTATAAAAAAACAACCAATAATGAAGCCCGCCGTAATATTCATGAACAGTTTTTTATGTATCTGCGCGTATTTATTACCGGGCGGCTGGTTCCCTATACGGCTCAACGTTTTATTGATCATCTGCCTGAAATTTACGCAGGAACTTTCAATCATGCTTTGCTGGAAGCTAACGGCGAAGAGCATCGTTTATTGAGTACATTAAAAAGCGTTACGCGGAAGCGGGTATTTAATCACCCGGAAGTGGAAGAGTTGGAGTTGCAGGGCTACCGAATTATTACTGGCTTATTGAATGTATATAGCCCATTGCTGGAATTATCACGACAGGATTTTCTGGAATTACACCGAAATAATTTCCACAAAAAATATTTTATTGAAACGCGCCTGTTGCACAAACTTTCCGCCAAACATCGGCTGGCTTATAACGAGGCTGTAGAGGGGATCGTCACTACTGATGAAGCTGAGAAAGATGTGCTCGAATTTTACTATCGTGCTCGTCTCATTCAGGACTACATCAGTGGCATGACAGACCATTATGCTTACGAGGAATATCGTAAGTTTATGGTATCTAAGTAAGCTCTTTGGCAGTTCTTAATATCTCAGGAGCTGCCGCAATCACGTGGTTTATCTCATCAATGAACTCCAGCAATTCCGGCTCTAAATCGGCCAGAGGAGTCCCCTGTTTCAACTGTTTCTCAATGAGTTCACAAATCGCTTTTAGTTTGGGGACACCGTTGTAGCAGCAGCTACCATGTAATTTATGAACGTGATGGGCAAATTGTTTGCGGTGAGATTCACCTTCTGAAGTTAAAGCTTGCTCAATCATGGCCTTCATTTCTGGCAGAGGCTGCACGAACATCTCTAACATTTCCCGCGCCAATGATTCTTTACCCGCAGTTTGTTGTAATGCCAGTCGCCAATCGATAGCTTGTGGCTTTTTTGTCGGGCTGTATTGATTCAGCAGGGCTTTTAAGCGAACTTCATCCAATGGTTTAGACAGACAGTCGGTAAAAGGTGAATGGTCTCTATTGCGAGTTTCATCACAGAGAAAAGCAGTGACAGCAATAATCGGTGTCTGTTTATGCTCAGGTATTCGGTGGATCTGTTCTGAAGTTTGAATGCCATCCATATCCGCCATTTGAATATCCATCAGAATGAGATCTAATGGGTGTTTCTCCGCTACTTGCAGGGCTTCCATACCACTACTGCATAAAATGGTATTTTCCACTTGTTCATTTAAGAGTGCGCCAATTAATTTCAAATTGGCCGGGTTATCATCTACCGCCATGACTGTCATAGACAAACGGGGGAACGCGGGAGTCTGAGGCAAACGTTCTGGCAAAAAGCCCAACAGGATATCTTCTTTTTCCAGCCAGATATCAAAATAAAATACCGTCCCTTTAGTGGGCTCGCTGGTAAAATCGATTTCTCCGTTCATTTCATTCACCAGCTTTTTGGTGATACTCAATCCTAACCCAGTACCACCATAATGGCGGGTAATACTCGCATCAGCCTGATTGAATGCCTGAAACAGAATAGGGCGATATTCTGATTTAATACCAATGCCGGTATCGGTCACGGTAAAATCAATGTGTACCATATGGTGTCTCTGTTGACGCAGTTTGATTTCCAGCGTAACACTGCCTTTGTCCGTGAATTTAATGGCATTGCCAATTAAGTTAGTGAGTATTTGCTGCAAGCGGATGGGATCACCAATCATCAGATTTGGCAACTTGTCATCAATGTAATGATACAGAGGAAGATTTTTCACATTGGCAGAAGGTGTCAGTAATTCGATAACTTCGTTGACGGTGTCACGCAGCAGAAAGGGAACCTGATCCAGTATCAGTTTATTGGACTCCAGACGTGAAAAATCCAGAATGTCATTGATAATTTTCAGTAGATTATTAGCAGAACGCTCAATGACATAAAGATATTCAGCCTGTTGAGATGTTATTGGTGTTTTCAACATCTGGCGGGTAAACCCAATGACGCCGTTGAGTGGCGTGCGTAATTCGTGGGACATATTCGCCAGAAATTCTGTTTTTATCCTGACAGCTTCTTGTGCCCGTTTCTTGGCAATAGTCAATTCAACATTTTGGATTTCTAACTGCTCCATCGTAATTTGCAGGTCAGAAGTGGCTTGATCGATATGCAGTTGCATCTCATCTTTATACTTTGACAAGGATTTTGCCACCGTATTGATCCCGTTCTGGAGCGCAGATAATTCTCCCGGCATGGCACCTGTGACTCGCGTGTCTAACTGCCCCTGACGGATACGGTTAACCGCTTTCACCATACAATCCAGGGGTTCTGTCACCTTACATACCAAAATATGGGCAGATAGCGCAGTGCCTCCAAGGCAAAGGATCAGCAGGATGATAGAAGTTGCGATTTCTTTGTATTGCTGAAGCTGGGCAGCCCGTAAATCCAGATCAATGGCAATATAACCGATAGGAGTTGCATTGTTGATAGGATTGCGCTCCTCATGAGCAGAATTGGTTTCCGAGATAATCGGCATTTTCAGGACGATACTATTACTATCTTCTTCTTTAGTCAGTGTTGTCGGTATGGGATCATTTGGTCTGAGGCGCAGTAGATCGACATCATATTTATCATTGGAAATTTCGAATAATTTATGATGTTCATCGAAAATCGCAATAGCCATAACGACTTCGGAATTGCGGTGATGAAGGCTATTTATCAATGATTTTACGCGCTTACTGTTATCCAGATTTATCCCCACCTCACTGGCAATGGATAAAGGCTCAATAATGCTGATACCACTACGAACTATCAGGCTCTTCAACTCATAATAGCGGTATGAGATAAATGATATACTCACAAGCGTTCCGACCAGTAGAACAGGAACCAAAATCAGGCTCATCATACGGGTGCGTAGGCTATATTTGGTCATAAGCGTCCATTGTGGGAAAATCAAAACTCAATTTTTCAAAGTCAGTCAGAATCATGGTGCAATTTTACTCTCCAAACCGCCGCTCCGTAAACCCAGGTATTATTTCAGTTACCGCAGATAATCTTGATGCTCAAGGGCAGGGTATTGCCTGTCATCAGGGAAAAACGATTTTTATCCAGGGGCTATTGCCCGGTGAGCAGGCACAAATTCAACTGACAGAAGAAAAACGCCAGTTTGCTAAAGCTAAGGTAGTAAAACGGTTATCAGACAGCCCATTTCGTGTGGAACCGCGTTGCCCGCATTTCAAGGTGTGTGGAGGCTGTCAACAGCAACATGTTGCGGCTGAATTACAAGCTAAAACTAAAGCCGGTGTGCTTGAACATCTGATCCAGCGGGAAACAGGGGTCAGTATCAGTGCTCAGCCCATTATCCACAGCCCGGAATATGGGTATCGGCGTCGGGCAAGGCTCGGCCTGAAATATCAAGTCAAACAGCGTAATTTATTGATGGGCTTTCGTCAGAGCCAAACCAACGATTTGGTGGATGTCAAACATTGTCCGGTAATGCACCCTGAACTGGAAAAATTGTTACAGCCATTATCTCTGTGTTTAAACAGCCTGAAAGCCGTTAAGCGACTGGGACATGTTGAATTAATTCTGGCGAATAATAGCCCATTAGTTGTTTTACGTCATCTTGACCCCATAAAGCATGAAGACAGAGAGACACTGCGCATTTTTTCTGAGCAGTATAAGGTCGCGATTTATCTGGCTGGTGATGAAAAATCCCTTGAGCTGTTGTCTCTTGGAACGTTGTCTCCTGAACATTCAGCGGAAGGACAATCTGAGCCGTGGTATCAGGTGGATGGTTTGAAGCTGGTTTTCAGTCCACGGGATTTTATTCAGATTAATGATGAAGTTAATCAACAAATGGTGGCTCAGGCCTTGTCGTGGCTGGACTTACAGCCAGAAGATCGGGTATTAGATCTTTTCTGCGGAATGGGGAACTTTACGCTGCCGATAGCCACTAAAGTACAGGCAGTTGTCGGTGTGGAAGGCGTTGCGGCATTGGTTGCAAGTGGACAATATAATGCTCGGTTAAATGGACTTAATAACGTCAGTTTTTTCCATGAAAATCTGGAATCAGATATTCATCAGCAGCCTTGGGCAGCGCAGGGGTTCAATAAAGTGTTGTTGGATCCTGCCCGTGCTGGTGCTGCGGGCGTCATGTCACATATAGTAAAACTGGCCCCTGAAAAAGTGGTTTACGTTTCTTGTAATCCCACAACTTTGGCACGGGATAGCAAAGTTTTGCTAGAGGCCGGTTATCATCTTGTTAGTGTGCGGATGCTGGATATGTTTCCGCACACCGGTCATCTGGAGTCCATGGCACTGTACTGCCGTGAGCTGATGACCATCGAGTAGGGAGAAATTATGGTTGCGGTAAGAAGTGCTCATCTCACACCAGCAGGTGAATTTGCTGTCGATAGGTGGATCGCGAGTTTAAACATTGTCAATCCACACTCCAGTAAAAAATTAGCTGAAACATGGCATTACTGTTACGAGAAGGTTCAGGATCAGCCCAATGCAGAGCTACTGTTGTGGCGCGGTGTTGAAATGGTAGAAATCCTGTCTACGTTGAGTATGGATAATGACAGTATGCGTGCAGCACTGCTTTTTCCCTTCCTTGATGCCAAGATAGTCAGCAATGAAATAGTGACAGAAACCTTTGGTAAATCCATCACAGATCTGGTGCACGGTGTGCTGGAAATGGATGCTATCCGCCAGTTGAAAGCGACACATACGGATTCCACTTGCTCAACTCAAGTGGATAATGTACGTCGTATGTTGCTGGCGATGGTAGAAGATTTTCGTTGTGTGGTTATTAAACTGGCAGAACGGATCGCCTATTTGCGGGAAGTAAAAGATGCCAGTGAAGATGAACGGGTATTGGTCGCAAAAGAGTGTTCCAATATCTATGCCCCTCTTGCCAACCGACTGGGTATTGGTCAGTTAAAATGGGAACTGGAAGATTTTTGCTTTCGTTACCTGCATCCTGATGAATATAAAAAAATAGCGAATCTTTTACATGAACGCAGGATTGATCGTGAGCAGTATATAGAAAAATTTATCACGACCTTGCGTCGGTATATGCTCAAAGAAGGGATCTCGGCAGATGTTTACGGGCGTCCCAAACATATTTACAGCATCTGGCGCAAGATGCAGAAAAAATCCCTCTCTTTTGATGAATTGTTCGATGTACGTGCAGTCCGTATTGTCGTTGAACGGTTACAGGATTGTTATGCGGCGTTGGGGATAGTGCATACTCACTATCGCCATCTACCGGATGAATTTGATGATTATGTTGCCAACCCGAAGCCAAACGGCTATCAATCAATCCATACCGTGGTACTGGGGCCAAACGGTAAAACACTTGAAATCCAAATCCGTACCCGTCAGATGCATGATGATGCTGAGCTTGGAGTAGCCGCCCACTGGAAATATAAAGAAGGCACAGCGATTGGTGGCGGTAAATCAGGCAGTTATGAAAGCCGGATTGCATGGTTGCGGAAACTGATCGCATGGCAGGAAGAAATGGCAGATACCGGCGAGATGCTGGATGAAGTCCGCAGTCAGGTATTTGATGATCGTGTTTATGTTTTCACGCCAAAAGGGGATGTGATTGATTTACCGACTGGTTCAACACCGCTGGATTTTGCTTATCATATTCACAGCGATGTCGGTCATCGCTGCATTGGAGCGAAAATTGGCGGGCGGATTGTGCCGTTCAGTTATCAGCTCCAGATGGGAGATCAGATTGAAATCATCACCCAGAAACACCCCAATCCAAGCCGTGACTGGCTGAATCCGAACCTTGGCTATGTCACTACCAGCCGTGGGCGGGCGAAGATCCATAACTGGTTCCGTAAGCAGGATCGCGATAAGAACATTATTGCCGGACGCCAGATGTTGGACAATGAACTGACACATTTAGGTATCACGCTTAAAGAGGCCGAAAAAGAACTGATTGCCCGCTATAACGTGAATTCGTTGGAAGAAGTTCTGGCTGGTATCGGTGTGGGCGATATCCGTATTCACCAACTGGCGAATTTCCTGCAAAACAAATTCAATAAAACCACGGCAGAAGAAGCCGATCGTGAGGCACTCCGTAGTCTGGAGAACAAAACATACTCTCCGCGCAATAATACGCAAAAAGACAATGGCCGGGTTGTCGTAGAGGGGGTTGGTAATCTGATGCATCATATTGCCCGTTGCTGCCAGCCGATTCCGGGAGATGATATCGTTGGGTTTATTACACGTGGACGGGGAATTTCTATCCACAGAGCAAGCTGTGATCAACTGGCTGAGCTGGAAATCAGCGCACCAGAACGGGTTGTGGATGCTGTGTGGGGAGAGAGTTATTCCAGTGGTTATTCCCTTGTAGTGCGGGTAATAGCCAATGATCGTAGCGGATTACTGCGTGATATCACCACGATACTCGCCAATGAGAAAGTCAATGTACTTGGTGTCAGTAGCCGCAGTGATGTGAAGCAACAATTGGCTACGATTGATATGAACATTGAGATTTATAATTTACAGGTGTTGGGACGAGTGCTGGCGAAGCTCAACCAACTGTCTGATGTCATTGAAGCCAGACGTTTGCACGGTGATTAGAAAAATATGGATAAGATAGATACAACCTCAATTGAACGTCTTAAAGGGATTATGGCGCAACTGCGCCATCCCCAAAATGGTTGCCCATGGGATAAAGTACAAACTTCTTCTACTATTGCTCCTTACACATTGGAAGAAACCTATGAAGTCATTGATGCCATTGAGCGCAATGATACCAATGCCCTGAAAGAAGAGTTGGGTGATTTACTGTTTCACATTGTCTTTTATGCCCAGATGGGAAAAGAGCAGCAATTGTTTGATTTCGACGATATCTGCGAAGCGGTTTGCGATAAGCTGGAACGCAGGCATCCCCATATCTTCAATCAACAATCAGGCATCAACAGCGAAGAAGCCATTGGTAGTTGGGAACAACGCAAGGCTGCGGAAAGAGCGGAAAAAGATCAACATTCTGTGCTGGATGATATCCCTGCCAGCCTGCCTGCATTGATGAAAGCGTATAAGATCCAGAAACGCTGTGCTTCTGTTGGCTTTGATTGGGAGACCGTCGGGCCCGTTCTGGATAAGGTTTATGAAGAGATTGACGAGGTGATGGATGAAGCGAAGCAGGCGGTTGTAAATGATGCGCGTGTGGGGGAAGAACTCGGTGATTTACTGTTTGCCGTCGTTAACTTATCCCGTCATTTAGGGCATAAACCTGAAATGACGTTACAAAAAGCTTGTCAGAAATTTGAAAATCGCTTTCGTCATGTTGAGAGACTTCTTCACGATAAAGGATTGTCATTGGAAACTGCCACATTGGACCAAATGGAAGCAATGTGGCAACGGGTGAAAAAACAACAAATTTAGGGATAAATTACATTTGATCTATGTTTTGATTAGTTTCATTTGGGAATTGCTACAATTTGAAATTTCTACAATTGGATAGATAAAAGAGATAGAGTTTGTAGCGCATTTAAGGTTAGGGTATACTGCTTTCCCGTCCTGTTATATTCATCATCCTTTTAAACCTAAACTTTCAGGTTCAGCATGAAAACTAATTATATTTTTGTGACCGGCGGGGTCGTATCCTCTCTGGGTAAAGGCATTGCCGCAGCCTCCTTGGCGGCCATACTCGAAGCCCGTGGACTCAATGTCACCATTATGAAACTGGACCCGTATATCAACGTCGATCCAGGTACAATGAGCCCAACCCAACACGGGGAAGTTTTCGTTACCGAAGATGGCGCTGAAACTGATCTCGATTTAGGCCATTACGAACGTTTCATTCGAACCAAAATGACACGTCGCAATAATTTCACGACAGGTCGTGTTTACTCCGAAGTTCTGCGCAAAGAACGCCGCGGCGATTATCTGGGCGCAACCATTCAGGTTATTCCTCACATCACTAATGAAATCAAAGACCGTATCATCCGTGGCGCGGAAGGTTACGATGTTGTGCTGGTGGAAATTGGCGGTACTGTAGGCGATATCGAATCCCTGCCATTCCTTGAAGCTATCCGTCAGATGGCGGTAGAAGTCGGTCGCGAAAATACTCTGTTTATGCATTTGACTCTGGTGCCTTATATGGCAGCAGCAGGGGAAGTGAAAACTAAACCTACCCAACATTCTGTGAAAGAGCTGCTTTCCATTGGTATTCAGCCGGATGTTTTGATCTGTCGCTCAGATCGCACTATTCCAGCTAATGAGCGGGCAAAAATTGCACTTTTCTGCAACGTACCAGAGAAAGCCGTTATCTCCTTGAAAGATGTTGATTCTATTTATAAAATTCCTGCCCTCTTGAAATCTCAGGGCTTAGATGATTATATTTGTAAACGATTCAGCCTCGAATGCCAGGAAGCTGACCTGTCTGAATGGGAACAGGTCATTTATGAAGAGGCGAATCCATCAGGCGAAGTGACCATCGGTATGGTGGGCAAATATATTGAGCTGCCGGATGCGTATAAATCAGTTATTGAAGCACTGAAACACGGTGGATTGAAAAATCGTCTGACCGTCAACATCAAACTGATTGATTCTCAGGACGTCGAAACCCGTGGTGTTGAAGTATTGAAAAATCTGGATGCGATTCTGGTGCCAGGTGGTTTCGGTGGTCGTGGCATCGAAGGCAAAATTATGACAGCCCGTTACGCCCGTGAAAATAAAGTTCCTTATCTGGGAATTTGTCTGGGTATGCAGGTTGCCCTGATTGAATTCGCACGTAATGTTGCAGGTATGGAAAGGGCTAACTCTACTGAATTTGAGCCTGAATGTAAGTTACCAGTTGTAGGTCTGATCACTGAATGGCGTGATGAGAACGGCAACTTAGAAGTACGCAGTGAAGAGAGCGATCTCGGTGGAACGATGCGTGTTGGTGGCCAACTGTGTCATCTGACTGAAAACAGTCTGGTACGTAAACTTTATGGTCAGGACGATATTATTGAGCGTCACCGCCATCGTTACGAAGTGAACAATCTATTGTTAAAACGCATTGAAGACGCGGGTTTACGTGTTGCTGGCCGCTCAATCGACAATAAATTGGTGGAAATCATTGAGAACCCGAACCATCCATGGTTTGTGGCATGTCAGTTCCACCCTGAATTTACTTCAACGCCTCGCGATGGTCATCCGTTATTTGCCGGTTTTGTTGAAGCCGCACGCAAGTACCAGAAAGGCCAGTGAAATAAGATATGGGGTGATCGATGGGGCTTTACTCGATTCTTTGTGTGACCATCAATTGCCCAAAATTTAACTTGTACTGAGGAAAACCTAATGTCCAAAATCGTTAAAGTGCTCGGCCGTGAAATCATCGACTCCCGTGGTAATCCAACGGTAGAAGCAGAAGTACATTTGGAAGGCGGCTTTGTTGGTTTGGCTGCGGCACCATCAGGTGCATCAACGGGTTCTCGCGAAGCGCTGGAACTGCGTGATGGCGACAAATCCCGTTTTATGGGTAAAGGTGTACTGAAAGCAATTGCGGCGGTTAACGGCCCAATTGCTCAAGCTCTGGTTGGTCAGGATGCGAAAGATCAGGCCAATATCGATAAGATCATGATCGAGTTGGATGGTACTGAGAACAAATCTAACTTCGGCGCTAACGCGATTTTAGCCGTTTCCCTTGCGAACGCCAAAGCGGCGGCAGCGGCAAAAGGTATGCCTCTGTATGAGCACATTGCTGAACTAAACGGTACTCCAGGTAAATTCTCCATGCCTCTGCCAATGATGAACATCATCAATGGGGGTGAACATGCTGACAACAACGTGGATATTCAGGAATTCATGATCCAGCCAGTAGGCGCGGGCACGCTGAAAGAAGCGGTACGTATGGGTTCTGAAGTTTTCCATAATCTGGCAAAAGTACTGAAAGCAAAAGGTATGAGTACTGCGGTGGGCGATGAAGGTGGTTATGCACCAAATTTGGAATCTAACGCAGCCGCACTGGCCGCTATCAAAGAAGCCGTAGAAAAAGCAGGTTATGTACTGGGTAAAGATATCACTCTGGCGATGGACTGTGCCGCTTCTGAATTCTATAACGAAGAAACCGGTAACTATGAACTGAAAGGTGAAGGCAAAACTTTCACTTCTCAGGAATTCACTCACTACCTGGAAGATCTGACTAAAGAATATCCAATTGTTTCTATTGAAGATGGTCTGAATGAATCTGATTGGGACGGTTTTGCTTACCAGACTAAAGTTCTGGGCGATAAAATCCAGTTGGTTGGTGACGATCTGTTCGTAACCAATACTAAGATACTGAAAGAAGGTATCGAAAAAGGGATTGCTAACTCCATCCTGATTAAATTCAACCAGATCGGCTCTTTGACTGAGACGTTGGCTGCAATCAAGATGGCAAAAGATGCAGGTTACACAGCGGTTATCTCTCACCGTTCTGGTGAAACTGAAGACGCAACCATTGCTGACTTAGCAGTAGGTACTGCGGCAGGTCAAATCAAGACGGGTTCTATGAGCCGTTCTGACCGTGTTGCTAAATACAACCAGTTGATTCGTATTGAAGAAGCATTGGGTAATCGTGCTCCTTTCAATGGACTGAGAGAAGTGAAAGGTCAGGCATAATGGCTGACTGGTTTCAATAAAAAAATATTATTTATATTTTGGCGAAAGAGTAATACTCTTTCGCCTTTCTTAAAAAGGCAATTTTAGCGATGTGCTTTTTTCTTTATTGCATAATGGTTGCATAATAGAGGATTATTTAACCATTCGTAAAATAAGAAATGTGATATAACTCCTTAAAATGAATTCTTTTTTTTACGCCTTTAATTAATAAATAAGCAAATATCACGTAGCAGATCCCAAAATCGCATTCCTTGTATTTTATTTATCGTTCAGACTCCTTATTATTTCAGATGTAATGTAATTCATTAACATTTAGGGCAATGATTCATCAATTATTATTTTTACATTACGGAGTTATGTTTCATTGTTACATGGAGTCTTCATGGACGCTTCAGAATCTTTAACCCCTGCGGTTGGGCCAATACCCTCAAGTAAAAGAGGCTTAATTATTCTCGCGCTGGATATCATTTTGTTAATTGCTTTGCTGAAGTTTTTGCCTTATAGCGAAAAAGCAAATGCAGGTTTGGCATTAATGGCATTTATCGGGGTGTTATGGCTGACCGAAGCCATTCACGTCACTATTACTGCACTTTGTGTTCCAATTCTGGCAGTTGGAATGGGATTGATGAATACAGGTGACGCGCTGAAATCTTTTGCAAATCCAATTATCTTTTTGTTCTTTGGTGGCTTTGCATTGGCGACAGCACTGCATATTCAAGGTCTGGACAGACTGATAGCTAACCGTCTTCTGATGATTGCCCGTGGGCGTTTATCAGTGGCGGTCATGCTGATATTTGGTATCACGGCTTTACTTTCGATGTGGATTAGCAATACAGCGACCGCAGCGATGATGTTGCCACTCGTTCTGGGTATTTTGGCTAATCTGGATGTTCGTACTGAACGTAATACATTTGTTTTTGTGTTATTGGGTGTGGCATATAGCGCCAGTATTGGTGGTTTGGGCACGCTGGTAGGTAGCCCACCTAATGCGATTGCAGCAGCGCAGTTAGGTATGGATTTCATTACATGGATGAAGTACGGCGTACCAATGGTGATCATCCTGTTACCTGTTATGGTGATACTGATGTATATCATGTTGCGTCCGAATCTGAATCATAAATTTGATCTGGAGCTGGAGCATCTGGAATGGAATAGTAAACGTGTTATCGCCATGTTTATTTTCCTGCTGGTTGTTGTTTGCTGGATTTTCAGTTCCCTCATCAGTGATGCTCTTGGCGGTATCAAAGACTTAGATACCATCATTGCCGTGAGTGCAGCTATTTTGATTGGTATTACTGGTGTATCAACGTGGTCACAGATCCAAAATAACACTGAATGGGGCGTGTTGATGCTGTTTGGTGGTGGTCTGACACTGAGCGCTGTTCTGAAAAACTCCGGTGCAAGTGAAGTTATGGCGAATGGTATGGCTGCAACATTTGGCTCAAGTTCGTGGTTTGTGATTATTGTTGCTATTGCTACATTCATTATCTTCCTGACCGAATTTACCAGTAATACAGCCAGTGCCGCGTTACTTGTCCCTATTTTTGCCACAGTTGCAGAAGCTCTGGGAATGCCGGTTATCGTGTTGACCATGATTATCGGTATTGGTGCATCTTGTGCATTTATGCTACCTGTAGCTACACCACCGAATGCCATTGTTTATGGCACTGGCTATATCAAGCAGATTGAAATGGTACGTGTGGGTCTTGTGTTGAACTTGGCATGTATTGCGATTATTTCTGTCATTGCCTGGTTCTTCTGGATATAATTTTTTATCAATAAATAAACCATAAATGAACTCGCCACCTCAAAGGTGGCGAGTATTTTTCGGGACGATTTTCTCTTAAAGAGATTATTCTTTGGTGCTGATATAGATATTTTTGACCTGAGTATAAGCATCCAAAGCCATTTTATGTGTTTCTCGTCCAAGTCCTGATTTTTTATAACCACCAAATGGTGTGTGGGCAGGAAGTTCATGATAGGTATTGATCCACATACGGCCAGCCTTAACAGCTTTAGCGACACGCAGAGCGCGATTAATATCCTGTGTCCAGACCGCACCAGCCAGACCATATTCTGAATCATTAGCCATCTCAACGACTTCGTCTTCATTACTGAATGGAATAACACAGAGAACCGGCCCGAAAATTTCTTCTTGTGCCACACGCATATCATTAGTCACATTAGTGAGAATGGTTGGCTGAACAAAGAACCCATCGTCATATCCTGCTCCTGTTATGCGTTTGCCACCAGTAAGAATGGTTGCACCTTCCTGTTTGGCAAGATCAATATAACCTAGGATAGTATTCATTTGCTCTTCACTGACCTGACATCCCATTTCAGTTGCAGGATCCATTGGGTCACCGACTCGAACGGATTCGAAGACGGTTTTCAACGATTGCAGGAATGAATCATAGATATCTTTATGCAGGAATAGACGTGCACCAGATTCACAAGCCTGTCCCTGATTCAGTAAAATAGCGTTAGCGGCATACTTGACAGCTTTTTTCATATTGGCATCAGGGAAAATGATATTGGCTGATTTTCCTCCTAGCTCCAGTGTGGCGGGAATAAGTCTTTTAGCGGCGGCGGTTGCAACGTTGTAACCAACTTCTGTTGAGCCGGTAAAGGCTACTTTGTCAATACCTTCATGATCAAGGATTGCTTGACCGACAATAGAACCACGGCCTGTGACAATATTGACAACGCCCGCAGGAAGAACTTGATTTATGATGCGTCCCAATTCCAGCAAACTCATGGGAGTCAGACTGGCAGGGTTGATAACCACGGTATTACCCGCCGCTAAGGCAGGAGCAAGTTTCCAGGCTGCCATCAGCAGTGGGAAGTTCCAGGGAATGATTTGCCCGATTACACCGATTGGCTCTCTGATCACCAGACTCAGATTATCATCATCAATAACATCCATTGCATCAGAGTGAGAACGGATCACACCTGCAAAATAACGGAAATGATCGATAGCAAAAGGAATGTCAAAATTGCGGCATAAAGTTTGTGTCTTACCACCATCTAATGTTTCAAGGGTGATAAAGCGCTCTGCTTCTGCCTCCAATAAGTCGGCAATTTTCAACAGGATGGTTTGTCTTTCTGTCGCTGAAGTTTTGCTCCAGGCGGGTAAGGCTTTAGTGGCTGCCTGAACAGCAAGTTCAACATCCTGAGCATTTCCTGCCACATATTCAGTGAGTAATTCTCCGGTTGCCGGGTTATAGCTTTTCATTGTTTCTTTTGAAACACTATCAACCCATTCACCGCCAATCAGCATTTTATAAGACTTAGCAGGTAATAGTTCTTTTGCGATATCATGTAACTTCTTCATCATATTCTCCAGGTACTTTTGATTTTTGGGTATGCTAAACCATCTGTTCAAAGAGTATTATTGGATTAATTCTTAAATTCGGATTTAAATATAAAAATCTTGTATCAATAAATAAGGGGGATAACTGATTTTTATAATAAAATAATAAACACATGGAATAAATTTTGATAATTATTATTGGTATGTGATTATATTCTGTGTAGTCTATTTTTTTCTGCTGTCTTTTTTCAAGATGTTATCGGAGGAGTAGTTTTAATGACCATAAACAATTTAATGATACAAGATAATAAGTAAACAAATTATCAATACGTTTATATTTAATGATAATTTTTTTAGTTAAGGTGATTTATTTTCTCAGCACTCTGCTATTATTATACTACCAATCATTGGCGGGGATGATTATGAAAAATTTGTTATTAATTTGTTTGTTAGGTTTTACATTGGCCGGGTGTGATAATCAACTTAAGATTGACGGTAAAAATGAAATGGCAGTAAAAACATCCATCGAAAAAATAAGAGATACTTTATCTGAAGATAAAAAATTAAAATTTGATGATTCATTGAATATTGTCATGCTTAATAGCATCGATTTTGATGAGTTATTTAAAAATAACAAATATGGAAGTATCAAATATGAAGATATGGAAAAGCTGGAACATAAGTTTTATCAATCACTGAATGGAAAAACAGCCGATCAGGTTATTAGCGAAGCAGAAAGAATTAAGTCGAATACGAGTACCATTAACAAATGAATACAATCATCTGCCTGTCATTTTTCAAGTTGTAAACCTTATTGAGTGCGCTCAATGATAACTACTGATTTCTTAAACAGAATGCCCTGATTATGGGGCATTTTGTTACCATTACTTATGATCTTCCAATAGAGTTAATCGCTCTCCGCACTGACGGCAAACATAGCAACTTTTTTCCCTGATCACTTTATTGTGTTGTCTGATGGTTAATTCATGCTGTTGGCAGTGGCAGGAATAAATGAATGTTTTACTGCAAACGGACTGGACTGAAAATTGGTGTGTTCGATTGGCTGGTACTTTAAACACAGTTTCCATGATATAACGCCACTCCTTGCCATGAGGCGCCACTTTGCCAAACTGATGATAAACCAATAAATGAGCCAGTTCGTGGGGGATCACTTCATCAATGAATGATTGTTGATTTTCAATGAGGAGAATTGGGTTAAGGCGAATTTCCCAATCCTGTAGACGAGCACTTCCCGCAATTGTACCTCGTTGTTGATAGGTCACATTGGGTTCGGGAAAGGTTTGTTCAAGGAAATCACTTGCCTGAATTATTTTTTGCCGCAAAGTACGCATGACTGCTTGCTGGAGAGGAAGAGGAACCTTAACGAATTTCATAACAGCAATAATTATATAGTAACTTAGCTAACGAAAACGAGTATGTATGGTTTATGGGTAATACTAAAAAGCCCGCTGGTATAGGCGGGCTTTTTAAGCGTAGCAGAGGTTATTTCAACCCTGCTGCATTACGTAGGATCATGGCCTTATCTGTCGCTTCCCACGGGAACTGCTCACGACCAAAATGGCCGTATGCCGCGGTATCGCTATAGATTGGATGCAACAAATCCAACATCTTGATCAGGCCATAAGGGCGCAGATCAAAGAATTCGCGCACTAATTGGATCAGTGTTGAAGTTGGCACTTTTTCAGTTCCGAACGTTTCAACCATGATGGAAGTGGGTTCAGCAACACCAATCGCATAAGACACCTGGATCTCACAGCGATCAGCCAGACCTGCTGCGACAATATTTTTAGCCACGTAACGTGCAGCATAAGCCGCAGAACGGTCAACTTTAGATGGATCTTTACCTGAGAACGCTCCACCACCGTGACGAGCCATACCACCGTAGGTATCTACAATGATCTTACGACCTGTCAGACCACAGTCACCCATTGGGCCTCCGATCACGAAACGGCCTGTTGGATTGATGAAATATTTAGTCATCGGAGTGAGCCATTCAGCCGGTAGTACAGGTTTGATGATCTCATCCATAACGGCTTCATGCAGCTCTTTCTGGCCGATTTCTTCAGAATGCTGAGTAGAGAGTACGACTGCATCAATACCGACAATTTTACCGTTGTCGTATTGGAATGTAACCTGACTTTTGGCATCGGGACGCAACCACGGCAGCGTTTTGTTTTTACGTACATGCGCCTGACGCTCAACCAGACGGTGAGCATATGTAATAGGTGCTGGCATCAATACGTCGGTTTCGTTGGTTGCATAGCCAAACATCAATCCCTGATCACCCGCTCCTTGCTCCAGAGGATCAGCACGGTCAACTCCCTGATTAATATCAGGTGACTGTTTGCCAATCGCGCTAATTACTGCACAAGAATTAGCATCAAAACCCATGTCTGAGCTGGTATAGCCAATTTCGCGTACAGTACTGCGGGTAATTTCTTCAATATCAACCCAAGCACTGGTGGTAATTTCACCACCAACCATAACCATACCGGTTTTCACATAAGTTTCACACGCTACACGAGCCTTGGGATCTTGTTTTAAGATCGCATCAAGAACGGCGTCGGAAATCTGGTCAGCAATTTTATCTGGATGACCTTCTGAAACGGATTCAGAAGTAAAAAGGTGTGTAGTCATTATATTTCGTTACCTTAAATATAATTTCGGTTTAAGGGTGGATGTTTTACCATCTAGACGGCTAGTCTAAGTTACTATCGCCAAATATACCAGTTTTTTTAGTTTTAAATATCTTTCACAGTATGACATTTTGGGTTTCTTCTCTGTCCTTCTTTAGCTTGAAAATCTATCGAGTAAATCTATCGAAATCTGTTAAGTATAAATAAATTTCGTTTTGCAATTTTGCAGGATTACAGGTATAAAGCGCCCGTAACTGATAGGTTTTTGCACTTCAAGTTATGGGCGTTTGCAGGGTGCGTTTATGCGTGTTCTGCTTCTCAATTGAGAAACGGCTTTCGTGATGATAAGCCATGTGGAGTGAATGGGGTTATGAACCATTATCTGCTGATTGTTAACGGCCAACAGCCACATTATGCCATTGATGTATCCACATCTTGTTCCTCTCTTATCGATATGAATTCAACCCGATGTTATCTGAATCGTTCAGGCAGGCGGGTCATTTTTAACAGAAGTCATATTGCCAAACAGTAAATACATATTGTTTAGTTCCCTCTAAACGTTTCTATAATTTAAGAGCAAGCTGTTCCCTGACATTTATTAATGCGCAAGATACGCACAATAATAGCGTCTTGGGTTATTGACTACAGGTGAAGGCAAACCTCTACTCCATGAAGGAGACTGCCATGAATGATAATATCGCACGTAAAATGCGACAGACCTACAATATTGCATATTGGGGCGGTAACTATTACTACGTCAATGATCTGGGTAATGTCAGTGTTTGTCCAAATCCTGATTTGCCAGAAGCACAAGTTGAGCTTGTCGATCTGGTAAGAAAAGTTCAGGAAGAGAAAAAACAGTTACGGTTGCCTGCATTGTTTTGTTTTCCTCAGATCCTGCAACACCGTTTGCGTTCTATTAATACTGCATTTAAACGTGCACGTGAATCTTATGGTTATAAAGGTGATTATTTTCTGGTTTATCCGATTAAGGTAAACCAGCAGCGCCGTGTGATCGAATCGTTGGCAAATTCTGGCGAACCTGTTGGGTTGGAAGCAGGCTCCAAAGCTGAACTGATGGCCGTGTTGGCTCATGCAGGCATGACGCGGACTGTTATCGTCTGTAATGGCTATAAAGATCGTGAATATATTCGTCTGGCATTGATCGGTGAAAAACTGGGACACAAGGTGTATCTGGTTATCGAGAAAATGTCCGAAATAGAAATGGTACTGGAAGAAGCGGAGCGCATTAATGTCATCCCCCGTCTTGGAGTACGGGCGCGTCTTGCTTCACAGGGAGCCGGTAAATGGCAGTCCAGTGGCGGTGAGAAATCTAAGTTTGGTCTGGCAGCGGCACAAGTGCTGCAATTGGTTGAAACCCTCCGTACGGCCGGAAAACTGGATAGCTTACAACTGCTGCATTTCCATCTGGGTTCTCAACTTGCGAATATTCGGGATGTGGCAACAGGCGTGCGTGAATCCGCCCATTTTTATGTCGAGCTGCATAAACTGGGTGTTAACATTCAGTGTTTTGATGTTGGCGGAGGACTGGGTGTTGATTATGAAGGTACACGTTCCCAGTCAGAATGTTCTGTCAACTACGGCCTGAATGAATATGCGAACAATGTCATTTGGGGTATTGGTGATGCCTGTGAGGAACATAGTCTGCCACATCCAACCGTGATTACTGAATCCGGTCGGGCATTGACGGCTCACCATACTGTTTTGATCTCCAATGTTATTGGGGTTGAACGTAATGAGTTTACCGATACAACGCCACCTGAAGAAGATGCGGCACGTCCTCTGACCAGTTTATGGGATACATGGCTGGAGATGCAGGAGGGAGGCTATAAACGTTCTTTGCGTGAATGGTTGCATGACAGTCAGTTTGACCTGCACGATGTTCATACCCAATATGCGCACGGGATATTAAGCCTTTCAGAAAGAGCCTGGGCAGAAGAATTATATTTAAATATCTGCCGTCATATTCAACAGGATCTTGATCCAAGTAATCGTGCTCACCGGCCGATCATTGATGAACTACAGGAGCGCATGGCGGATAAATTCTATGTGAATTTTTCCCTGTTCCAGTCTATGCCTGATGCTTGGGGAATCGATCAACTGTTCCCGGTTCTGCCACTTGAGGGGTTGGATAAGCCATTAGATCGTCGTGCTGTATTGCTGGATATTACTTGTGACTCTGATGGTATTATTGATCATTATGTTGATGGTGACGGTGTGGCAACAACAATGCCAATGCCAGCCTACGATCCGGAAAACCCTCCATTGATTGGTTTCTTCATGGTCGGGGCATATCAGGAAATTCTGGGCAATATGCATAACCTGTTTGGTGATACAGCGGCCATTGATGTTTACGTTTCAGAAAACGGTGAAGTCACTTATCAGCAGAGTGAAGAGGGTGATACGGTAGCTAATATGCTTCAATATGTGAAACTGGAGCCACAAGTGCTATTGACGCGTTTTCGTGATCAAGTGAAATCGACTGATTTAGGTGAAAATTTGCAAGAGCAATTCCTGCAAGAGTTTGAAAGTGGTCTGTATGGTTACACTTACTTGGAAGATGAATAATTCTGATTAATCATTAACCTCCATTAATAGTCATTCTTAATCATGGGTTTTAAATAATCATTTGATTTGGGATGGCTATTTTATTTAATCAACTACGCGAAGTCGCACTCTTTTTGTGAACTTTTTTTGCGAACTTTTTTTGTGATAAGTTCGAATACAAAAATAGCGGGCGAACTTAACAAAGAAATAAGGAGCGAGTTAGTGATAAATACTAAAGATATTATCTTATTCCCTGAGCCTGATCCTAATGAAAACCCTTGGGTACAGGGTAAACCTGCTGAAGAGGTGATTGACGTTGTAGAATACAATCCTGAATGGTTAGCTACATGGCAACAACTTTCTTCGGTTATCAAAAAAACACTTGGCAGCGTTGTCTTAAATATTGAGCACGTTGGGTCAACGGCAGTTTCTGGGATGGTTGCCAAACCTGTTATTGATATTGATCTCATTGTGGAAGATCCAACTCAAGAAGAAAAATATGTACCGGCATTGGAGCGGCTTGGTTATGATTTAACGGTTCGTGAACCAAGTTTTTATCAACATCGATGCCTTCGTTTGGCAAAACCTAGAGTTAATCTTCATGTTTTTGGCCTTGATTGCCCTGAACATATCCGACATATTTGGTTTCGTGATTGGCTCAGAGAACATCCTGAAGATTGTGAACGATATATAGCTGCGAAGATAACTGCTAAAAATGATGTTAAACAGGTAATGGACTATAATAAGAGAAAAGAACAAGTGGTACATGAAATTTATCAACGTATATTTCAAAGTAAGGGATTGTTGTAATAATGTTTGATAATTATTGTGCGGATAAAAAGTTGTTTTGACTTCGATTGACAGAACACTTTTATATTCTTATTTTTTTATAGTCCTCCTATAAAGTGTTTTACCTTTCAAGCCACACTGTGTGGCTTGTGATAGTAGTAAATCGCCCCCCATTTCGCCTATTTAATGCTAACCGACATTCCATACCTGATTGAGGGTTAATAACTTAGCCTGTTAAGGCTGTTGAAGCTATGAGGGCAGAAAGTGCGGATTAGGTTGATTTTCAAACAACAGAGCTATCCCACGATTGAATAAATCCTCGTTTGTTTTTCATATCATTGTAGCGTTTATTTAATGTAATTCTTCTCAAAATAGTGGTAAGAAAAAAATATGTCTAATACTATAGAAGTAGTTGCCAAGCTAGAGTGCTTGGGGCTTTTTCTGTTAGAGCATGAATAAGGACATACCTGTTCTCTTTAGGCTGTAATTTATTGTTTTTAAATTTAATTTTAAAACTTAGACTCTTTTGAAGTTAGCGTAATCAAGCTTTGTGTTAATTAAACACAGGACTTTTGGGGAAATATCATGAGTATTAGTTCCTTAGGAAACCAAATCGATAACTCCTTGGTTTCAAATGCCTTCGGCTTCCTGCGTTTCCCGTTGAATTTCCAACCTTATTCCAGTGATGCAGAATGGGTGATTACCGGTGTGCCTTTTGATATGGCAACATCCGGACGAGCCGGCAGTCGCCATGGGCCAGCAGCCATTCGTCAAGTATCGACTAATCTGGCTTGGGAAAGTAGCCGTTGGCCATGGAACTTCAGCCTGCGTAAACGCTTGAATATCGTAGATTGTGGTGATCTGGTATTTAATTTTGGCGATGCTCAAGATATGAGCGAAAAATTGCAGGCTCATGCCGAGCAAGTGCTGGAGTCAGGCAAGAAGATGCTTTCTTTTGGTGGTGATCACTTTGTTACATTGCCACTTTTGCGTGCTCATGCGAAACACTTCGGTAAAATGGCACTAGTGCATTTCGATGCTCATACGGATACTTACCCGAATGGCAGCAAGTTTGATCACGGTACGATGTTTTACCATGCACCAAATGAGGGACTAATCGAGCCAGCCCACTCTGTACAAATCGGTATTCGTACTGAGCACGATACTAATAATGATTTCACGGTATTAGATGCTGGACAGGTTAATGATCGTAGCGTTGAAGATATTGTTGAGCAGATCAAAGCGGTTGTTGGTGATCTGCCTGTATATCTGACTTTCGATATTGATTGTCTTGATCCGGCATTTGCCCCCGGTACAGGGACTCCCGTTATCGGTGGTCTGACTTCAGATCGTGCGTTGAAGATCCTGCGTGGTCTGCAACCTTTGAATATCGTTGGCATGGATGTCGTGGAAGTTGCGCCTGCCTATGACCAATCAGAAATTACCGCGCTGGCGGCAGCGACGATTGGATTGGAATTGTTATATTTACAGGCCTCGAAAAAGCGTGTTTAACATATTCAGCTAAATAAGCACTGTTTTTGTAATAGCAAAGTTTTAAAGCCCGTCCAATTGACGGGTTTTTTCTTTTTTACTGCCTTTACTGATCGTTACTGTATCTAGTAGCCATATGAATAAAATCTATGGTCGCCCTCGTTTTTGCAACACTCATTTTGATGAATTTTGGGCTTGCTTAAATCTATCCGGCGTCACTATAGGCAAGGATGCCCGCGCCTCAATGCGTTTCGCACCTGATGAACCTTAAAAGCGACTCGGCTTCAAAAGAGCCATTTTTTATTCTAGGTTTCTCATCAGGCCGATAGACCGCTCATGTCATCAATTATCAGTCTTCGCAAAACCTGGCAGGTAACTGTTTAAATTTACTGATGCGGGTGTCAGAATTAATTTTCAAACACCGTGCAGTGTGTCGCTAACGCCCAGGCTATCCGGGCTAATTTGTTTGCCAGTGCACAAGCCACGATATTAGAGTGTTTTCGTTCAAGCTGTCCTCTGCCCCAATCAGCTCATTTCCCTGGATAACGTTCCAATCGTTGCATAAACACTCGTGCACATTGCACCAGAAGTCTTCGTAAATTCTTATTTCCTCGCTTACTGATGCCCAACAGGGTATTTCTTCCTCCTGTGCTGTATTGCCGAGGAACTAATCCCATTGATGCAGCAAAATCACGGCTTTTTACATACTGTTTGCCATCGCCTAACTGTGAAGAAAGTAAGCTGGCCGTGATGAGACCTACTCCAGGGATCGTCCTGAGACGTTGAGCGATGTCATCCATTGTTATTGTTTATTTTAGTTCAACTTCCAATTCAGCAATTTGCTCAACAAGATAAAGATAATGTGCATGAAGTCGCATCAATAATCGGAGCAGGTAATCGGGAAGTTCATGTTCAGCCAATACTAAAGATAAGCGCTTAATAACAGCCTCTCCCCTCGGTAAGCTAATCCCGAATTCCAGCAAGAAACCGTGCATCTGGTTAGTCGTTTTGACTTTATCCTTGACCAGTGACTCTCTGATCCGATGCAATGATAAAAACAAATAAACCGTGGGATGAATCATTCCACACAGTTTAAAGCGAAAGACAGTTGCTCATTAGTGCCCAAAAACGCACCTATTGTTGCCAAATTGAAACAATCAGGTAAAACCACAGATTAGCTTTGCAACATAATAATTGTCCGAGTGTAACAGTGTTAATTCGGCGTAAGTGGGTTAAAATTCCGGTTGATAGATTACAGGCCGTCAATATTGTTTTACCTTTGCGAGGAGTCCGATAGCTAAGCTTTCCCGATGTTATTTAAATATCGCTGTCGCTTTTCGATGTAAAACGTGCGTTGCTCATCAGAAAGTCACTTTTTATCAAAGTGGCCGAATTCATTAAAGTACAGCTGTGCAAATGTTGATGTATTTATGGTCATATCGATAATTTGTTCTTTAACCCTAGATTGGGTTGTAAGCACAGTAGGTATATTTGAGCTGAAAGACCTTACTACAGGAATCGCGGTGCTAACCTTTGTTTCCTTTGTCATGCCCCTTTACGTCTTCTGATTTTTGGCAATAACGACAATAGATAACAACTTTAAATATGTGCCACCAATAAAAAGGAGGCGGAGTTTACCATAACAACTAACTGTTTAATATATTGACAATTTTCTTACTACTAACATGTGACTTGCTTTTTAACAGGATATTCTTAGCTGATTTCATGGATTCTTCAAGAGATTCCGGGCGGATGTTCCTCTGTTGGCGAGAGAACTCCAGATGATCGAGAGAAACGGTCAGTTGAGGTTGGTATTGTTGGTATAACCAAACACCTTTGTCATTATGGTAATGATACTGCTTTGCTAACCAGTGCCCATAGCGGGCGATGAGTGAAACAGCCTCTAGAATGTAATAAACTGTGGATTGTTCCAGCAGATAATGCAGATTTAACCGTACCCAGCCAGGACGGGCAAGATTGTTTCCCTGTGCTAGTTTTTCTTGGATATTCCGGCTATCGTCTTGGTTGATATCCAATAACTGGTGGGCATAAGGTCCTGCACAAGAACAACCGCCTCTGGCCTGAATTCCGAATAAGTCATTTAGCATGGCAACAACCACACCATAATGTAGTCCTTTAATATTAAATGAGAAGATGGCTAGTCTGGGAAGGGAAGGATTGCCCATTAACTCGAAATTAGGGAGATTCCTCCAATATAAGAGTGTTTGTTCAACCAGATCTTTTTCCCGTTTTTTAATGTAGTCTAGACCAATTTGTTGTTGGATTTTAAATACCAGCCCTGCACGAATTGATTCAATGATGGCAGGAGTGCCACCTTCTTCACGACGTTCGATATTGTCGACATACTGGTGGGTTGATGCATTTACATAAGATACGGTGCCACCGCCATTAAGGCCAGGGATAGTCTGACTAAAACAATTATTTCTAATCACCAACAAGCCCGGTGTACCAGGACCACCTAGAAATTTATGAGGTGAAATAAATATGGCATCCATTGGAATTTCCTGTAAATCAATGGACATATAGGGCGCTGCTGCCGCAAAATCCCAACATGATAGTGCATTAAAGCTTTTGAGTAGGGTAAAGATTCCAGTAATATCGGTTTTAATCCCTGTGACATTCGAAGCAGCAGAGAAAGAGCCGACTTTGAGAGGAACATGTTGATATTTGAGGAGTTGTGTTTTTAATTCTGTTTGATCAAGTATACCTTCTGGAGTGAGTGGAATACGAACCAATTCTACATCCGCTTCCCGCCAAGGCAGATCGTTGGAGTGGTGTTCATAACCGCCTATGAAAACAACAGGTTTTTGTTCCTTATAACGAGGAATATTCAGCATATGAATAAAACGGTTAATAGCACTGGTTGCTCCAGATCCAGTGAAAATAATGTGATACTCCTGAGTGGCGTTTAGCGCTTGGCGGATAATGTGACGGCTTTGCTCACGCAGATATGTTGTTTGGAACCCAGTGATTGAGGTTTCGGTATGTGTGTTTCCATAGAAGGGCATCACTTGTTGCTGAATAAACTGCTCGATAAAACTGAGGCTTCGCCCGGAAGCCGTATAATCTGCATAGATCAATGGCTTGATACCAAACGGGGTTTTAATGGGCCAGCACTCTCCGATAATCGATTGGCGGATAAGATCCATACTTAATGACATTGTTTTTGTTTCCTTTTCCTGATTGTCAAATGCATTTATGGGCAATAATTAGTGTCATTTCTCCAAATGGAGTTGGGATTTTTCGGGTATCTAGACGAGAGGGGTGATTGGCTTTTAACGCCTCTTCAATCTGTTCTGATTCGATAGAAAATGGGCCATTTGCCAGTTCAGCAGGGAGGCGGCCCAATACATGAAACTCAGGTTGAGTGCGTTCTTGGTTCAGTGATTCGTGGAAACTAATCAATGTTCCGCCGGGAAACAATGATGCCCAGAGCCTATTTATACAATCTTGAAGATTGGTAGCAAAATAGAGAGACATTGCAGCTACTATTATTTGGTAAGGTCCGCCAAAAAGGGTGGTGTTCATATCACCAGGAAGAAACTTGATGGACTGAGAGGGATTAGATTCATCAAATCCATCCGAATCTATCAATTGCATTTGTATTGCTGTACAACAGAGAGGCAAATCAAACAATGTGATTTTGCTTTGTGGGTGAATAGCTAAAATATTTTGGGCTAGCTCTGCAGAGCCTGCTCCAACATCAAGGAAATGCAGTCCATCTTGCCAATTATCAAGCGACTGAAGGATAGATAGCAGGATTGGGTTTCTTGTACTTCGGTGAAAAGCTCGTAAACGCGATGTCGCTTTTTGCCAAAAACGTTGGTCATGCATATCCATTTGTTGTTTTGGTTGTGTGTTTTGTACCAGCCATTCAGCGGATTTCGTCAATGTGAGAGATTTGATTTCTGCCAGCGAGCAGAGTGTTTCCCCGAGATAATGTTGTGAATGACTAAGCAAGTAAGGCTGATAATTGGATTTAATAAAAAAACTCTGGGCTTGTTTTTCCATAATCCCCAGGGAGACATAAGAGTTGAGAAGTAATGTTAATCGTGTCGGGCACCAGTTGAATTGTTGGGCCACAGTGGTTGCATCGGCCATAGTGATGAAGTGATCAAACAGTCTGTGATGGAATGCGAATGCGAGTATATTCCAGCGAATTGGGCCTAATAGCATATTAAATAGATATTGTTGCTCGTTAGTTTTGTTTATTGACAAATTCATCTGTGAGTCACTTTTAATAACTTGCGAGAATGAGGAGGTTTTCCTCTAATTTCTATCAGAATACCTGTGGTATTTTGATAATCTGGTTAGAGGTTTCTTCATCGCTCAGGCAGTTCATTGCAAGCATGAACGAGAATAAACTCCGTGAATAACATGTGTTGAAGCCAATTAATTGATAACCGTCCCGTCTTAAGATTGTTTTTCCTGTCCAATATCACTATAGGGATTGTGGTGTCGCCCGATATAAAACACGGAGCAATCTGATATCAAATGACGAACAAACTAGATTTTCGTTCACAGAATGATAAAAATTAGCTCTGCGTTTGATATTCTTTACTACCTACCCTCCTTTTAAATAGCTAACCGTATGTTGAAGTCCCGATTATTTGCACGTGGGACAGATAAAGAGAAAGTGGAGGGATTACAATGAAACTACCACCGCTTGTCGAGCCTGCACCTCACTTAGATAAAGAGGAAAAGGAGAGATACAGCCGTCATTTATTACTGCCAGATATTGGATATATCGGCCAGTGTCGTCTGAAAAACGCCAAAGTGTTAGTGATAGGGGCTGGGGGATTAGGATCACCTATATTATTCTATTTAGCTGCGGCGGGTATTGGAACAATAGGAATTATCGATTTTGATGTGGTTGATGAATCAAATTTACAACGTCAGATAATTCACGGTCAATCCGATATCGGACGCAACAAAGCGGATAGTGCTCGTCAGTCGATACAAGAAACTAACCACCTTACTCATATCATTTGCCATCAACAACGCCTTGAACCAGAGAATGCATTAGAACTGATCCGTCAGTACGATTTGGTACTCGATGGAACGGATAACTTTTCAACCCGTTATCTGGTAAATGATGCTTGTGTGCTGGCTGGCAAGCCTTATGTATGGGGATCTATCTACCGTTTTGAAGGACAGGCGTCCGTGTTTTGGGAAAATGCACCGGGTGAGCTGGGACTGAACTACCGTGATTTATATCCTGTACCTCCACCACCTGAACATGCTCCCTCTTGCTCTGAAGGTGGGGTATTTGGCGTGCTGTGTGCTGCTATTGGTTCTATTATGGCGACTGAAGCCATCAAATTGATTACGGGGGCAGGAACAAGCCTTTTAGGTCGTTTGATGGTCTATGACGCGTTGGATATGACATATCGTACGTTACCGCTTCGCCGTGCTCAAAATCGTATGACGATAACACAATTGACAGATTATCAGATCTTCTGTGGTCTCAAATCACAAACCCCTGATGAAGTTGTTCCCCAAATAACTCCGCAAGAGCTTCAAAAAATGTTGGAGCGGGGAGAAGCTGTTCAATTGGTGGATGTACGAGAACCTGGCGAACGAGCTATCTGTAATATCGAAAACTCTATTGGGATACCTCAACAAGAAATTATAAATGGGATAGGTCTCAAACTGCTTGATCGACAATGTCCGGTAGTTGTGTATTGCAAGATGGGTGGACGCTCCCGAAAAGTACTGCTTGCCATGCAGAGACAGGGATTTAAATCACTATTTAGTTTGGAAGGCGGAATCCTAAATTGGATCCGACAAGTTGATTCCTCACAAGCTACATATTAAGGAGTATCCAATGCTAGTGTTATCTCAAGTCCAATTGGATGAAATTGTGAAACATGCTGAGAAAGAACATCCAATTGAAGCTTGTGGACTCATCGTTGGTCCCTGTGGGAGCGATAAGCCTGAATTGGTTATTCCTATGCACAATAGTGCTGCTTCCGAGGTTTATTTCCGGTTTGATTCGAGACAACAGCTTCAGGTTTGGCGTCAGATGGAAGAAAAAGAACTGGAACCGATAGTTCTTTACCACTCTCATTCTGGCTCACGGGCTTATCCGAGTAGAGAAGACTTAGCTTTTTCTGTTTCACCCCAGATTCACCATGTCATTCTTTCTACTGCGCCAGCATCGCTGCTTGAACTGCGTAGCTACCGATATGTGCAGGGACATGCAATCGAAGAAATCATAAAAATTACTCAATGAGGAAATAATAATTATGTCGGTCATGGTCCATATACCTACTATTTTAAGAACATTCACTAATGACCAGAAAACTGTAACCTCTTCTGGTGAAAGTGTTTGTGAAGTTATTGATAAATTAAATATTGATTTCCCTGGAATTAAAGATCGTTTAGTGAAGGAAGGAGATGTTCACGGGTTTATCAATTTCTATGTAAATGACGATGACATCCGATTTGGAAAAGGGCTGCAAACTACCGTGAAAGCCGACGATGTGATCACCATCCTTCCGGCAGTGGCTGGAGGATAATTCACAACGTTAGAACCGTTATTTATTGTAATCGGGGGCGTATTCATGCCAAGAAAAAAAATATTTCAGTTATTGCGGCTCAGTGGCACATTTAGTCAGGCCGATGCAGCGTTTGCCCCGTTTATCAGGGCATTAAATTCTCAGGCGGAGAAAATCGGTATTGCGGTCAATGAATCTTCAATTAAGGCTTCGAACAACGAATTGGTGTTGATATTACAGGAGCAGGAAGGCTGGCAATTTATGCTGACGGTTACTTCGCCTGTGATCAATGGACAGGTTTGTGATGAAGTCGCATTACAAGCACTGACCGGATTAGTTGCTGTTCACAGTCGCTCATTGGATCGGATTGTTCCGTTAGGTATTGAATATATTTCGGTGATTAGCGCCTCTTTGGTATTGCAACAGCTATTGGCTGGGTTAATAGCGTGGAACCGAGGCAGCAGAATACAGAAAGCTACTTTTGATCTAGTGCAAGCCGGAGTACTAGCTGTCGGACAATATCTAGCAGGTGCTACTGCAGAAACTGGAGCTGAGGTGTTCTCATGTGGCGAAGCAGATGTCTCTCTCAGGCCTCCTTTTGTATCTCTTGATGGTGTCCTGTTTGAATTAGAGTCTCTTTCTCCACTGCTTTGGCAGAAGTTTTGGCTTCAATTAGGGGCAGATATTCAACAGATAGGCAGAGGCTGGCATACCTTTATGCAGCGATATGCTAGAGGGACTGTGTCACTGCCTGGAGAGATAGTGGCACTACTTACCAGTCATGTCTATGCAGATTTGGCTGATCTGGCTCGTCAGACAGGAATTGCAATTACCCCAGTCAGGCGTATTCAGGATCGTAAGATGGATCGAGATTTACAGTCATTACTTGAGTTCGGCCCTTGGTCTATTAAGGCCATTGGTGATGAAGCCAAGAAGCCTGCTCGGATGCTCTCGGACACTGTGAAATCTGGGTTGCCACTTGCAGGAATCTGTCTGGTGGAATCCTGTCGGAGAATTCAAGGACCTATGGCAGGGCATTTGCTCGCCATGCTTGGAGCGACTGTGACGCGCATAGAGCCGCTGGGGGGCGATCCTTTGCGTGATATGCCTCCTCTGGCTGGTGATTCTTCTGCCCGTTTTCAGGCGTTGAACGCTCGTAAGCAGGTGATTGAAGTAGATATCAAATCAGCTGAGGGAAAACAAACCATCGAAAAATTGGTTCATGATGCTGACTTATTTATACACAACTGGGCGCCGGGAAAAGCATCTGAGTTAGCGCTGGATATCTCTGATTTAAGTCTTAATCACCCTGATTTGGTGTATGTCTATGCAGGTGGTTGGGGGATACTAGACAATGAAATGATGATTCCTGGCACGGATTTTATGGCTCAGGCTTATTCCGGTATGGCGGATGTGATTGCCCAAAGTTCGGGTGTTAAAGGTGGTACGTTGTTTACAGCGACTGATGTTTTCGGAGGTATTCTTGCCGCACAGGCAGCGATCATGGCTCTTTACTGTCGGGTTAGAGGCACGTCAGGACTGAGTGTTGGAAGCTCATTGCTGGGGGCTGCAACGATGTTGATAGAACCCATTCTCACCGACAATTCGTCTATCCCAAAAGAGAGCTCCTTACCCGAATGGTGTTGTACCGATTTGGCATCACTCCCTACACATCCACTTGTTGAACCCTATTTGATGAGAGGGAGTTACACACAATTACGTGAATTATGGAGGCCCTTATGAATCCAGCAGGTATTATCAATTTAGTCCCCGAATCAGTTCGCCATGAATGGAAAGCATCAGGTGCTTATCCGGAATCAACTGTATTTGAAGCCTTTCGTAAGCAAGTTGAAAAACAGCCTGATGGGTTAGCGGTTTGTTCCCAGGATGGAAGTTATCGTTATTCTGAAATTTATCAGCAAAGTTTGAGGTTGGCAGCAGGTCTGGCTAATGCAGGGCTTGTGCGTGGTGATGTGATTGTTTATCAGTTGAGTAACAGTTGGCGCTCGATTGTCATTGATATTGCTGCCGCTGCTATAGGCGTCGTGGTGTGTCCTTTTCCACAAGGAAGAGGTCGGTTAGATATTGAGTCGATCCTTAAGCGCAGTCAGGCGCGTGCGATTATTGTTGAAAACCGGCATGATCAGGGTGATGTATGTCAGATTATCGAAGCGTTACGGCCTTTGATATTATCGCTACGTGTATTGATCACAGTGGGAAAAACTCGTGACTATTGGCTATCATTTGAAGCATTACTGGATGGGAAGCCTTTAACACAATTTCCTTTGGTTTCCGCTGATGATCCAGTGCGTTTTCTCATATCTTCCGGTTCTGAATCAGAGCCTAAATTAGTTGCATATTCCCATAACGCCTTGTTAGGAGGACGGGGACGTTTTATGGAGGAACTAAGAGGAAACCATACGAGGTTTGTTCCTTTGTATCTGATGCCCCTAGGCTCGGCATTTGGTTCTACTGCCAGTGCATGTGTTATAGCATGGCTGGGTGGCACTATTGTCATTTTGCCTAAGTTTAGTGTCGATGCGGCATTGGAGGCAATTCATGATTATCGCCCGACTCACATTCTCGGTGTGCCGACCATGTTCCAGAGAATTGTTGCCGATGATCGCCTGAATGACTTGGATCTTCGTGATTTAGTCGCATTAGTCAGTGGAGGAGCTTTGATCGATGAAGCCACAATTAACCGCTGTTATGAAAAATTTGGGTGTCGATTTGTCAGCCTTTACGGATCAGCTGATGGTGTAAACTGTTTTAATGCTTTGACTGATACACGAGAAAAGATTGCTATGACGGTTGGGCGTCCTAACCCTTCCATTTGTGATATCCGAATTGTTGATGAACGTCATCAACCACTGCCTCAGGGACAGATTGGGGAGATTGCGGCTCGTGGACCAATTTCTCCCATGCAGTACGTGAATTCCCCCATGCTGGATGAAAAGTATCGAGATCAAAATGGTTGGGTTTACACTGGTGATTTGGGATGCATTGATGAAAGTGGCTATCTTAATTTGATGGGAAGGAAGAAGGATGTCATTATCCGTGGAGGAGTCAATATTAGCCCTATTCAGATTGAGAAACTGATGACTAATCATCAGGATATTGTCAGTGCTGCATGTATTGCCATTCCTGATAGGGACTTAGGACAAAGAATTTGTCTCTGTTTGTCACTGCGGGAAGGCGTACAACCACTTTCTCTAAATGATGTGGCACAGTTTTTGCTGTCATATGGATTAGAGCAACACAAATTACCAGAATATCTTTGCCATTTCAGTCAATTACCTCTTAGCCCTGCAGGTAAAGTTGATAAACCTACTCTTCATAATATGTTATCAGAATTGGCTCAAACCTATTGTATTGAAAATAAATCAGTGCATCAGAAGAGGTAAGTGTATATGGCGATTCAAAATGAAGCCCATAATAAGAAGACGGAATTATCGCTAGGATTTATTTTAGTACTGGCGATGGCACTGCCTATGCTGATTCTTTATGCTAGTGGAGCATTGGCACCTTTTATGTTACAGGAGGGTGAGATTGACCGCGAACTCCTGGGAGGATTTACGCTAGCAGCATTTGGTGTAGCTGCTATTTTATCCTTTCCCGCGGGAAGATGGGTGAAAAAATTAGGTATCCGTTGGGCAAGTATTACGTTGTTTTTGTTCACTGGTGGAGCATTTGCAGCATTGGTTTTGGCAAATCATCCTTGGCTGATGATACTGGCAATAGCAGTCTGCGGTATTGCGCAGGCTTTGGCAAATCCAATGACCAATCAGGCCATTGCGACTCAGGTGACACCTACACATAAATCGTTCATGGTGGGAGTAAAGCAATCTGGAGTTCAACTCTCCGCATTGGTGGCAGGGACGATTTTGCCATGGATGGCAGCACAATGGGGATGGCGGGTAGCGTTAGGTGCTATTGTTCCAGTGTGTCTATTCATGGCGATTTTAGCTGCGATCTGTAACTGGCAGCCAAAAGTGACTGTTCCACAGATGAAATCCCACAGAACAGAACAATTGAACACAATAAGTATGCTTATGTTAATGCAAGGTTGTGTTGGTATTGTGTTGGCAGCCTTTATTACCCAGGTACCGATGTTTGCTTCTCAATTGGGAATGCCTATTAGTCAGGCTGCATTTCTTGTCACATTATTCGGGTTGATGGGCTGGATCTCTCGTTTGGTGCTGACACCTCTGGCAAGTCGCTTTAAGCAAGAATCCGATTTATTGGCTTTATTGTTTGTATTCGCATTTCTCGCTTTACTTGCGACATTTAATGCCTCCCCACAAAATCTCTGGCTGGTTTATGTCGGGGTGATTGGGATTGGTTGTACGCTTGTAGCAACCAATGCTCTGGCGATGTCTATGATTCTGCATCATGATTGTTTTGGTGAGATACCCATTGCATCTGGACGAGTTTCTTTTGCATTTTTTGGTGGGCTGGCATTGGGATCATTGCTTTTCCAGTGGGTGGTGGCTTATTTTGGATCGACATGGGCAGGAATGGTGTTCATGTTAATACTATTAAGCTTCGGCTTTCTTGCAGTGCTCCGTTTGCGCTGGTCTTTGTCACAGATGATGTAAGCAGAAGGCACTCATTATGCACTTCGATTACCAGAGATTGATTCATAAATTGGCAATGTCTGTGGCTAAGATTGAGAAACAGATTGCTCCCCGTTTTCCTTTATATCGACTTATCGATAGTCCGTCATGGATGACGTCATCTCGTGGCTCTTGGGTTGCTGGATTCTGGATGGGGAGTTGTTGGCTAGCAGGTTATTTCTCAAATCATCCTACTTTGATATCCCGTACCCAATTCCGTTGGGATCAAATCCAATCCGAGAAGTATGTTCAGTCTATATTTCGGGCGATGAATGCTTGGTACGGATTTGGTCCCGCGTTGCGTTTAGTGAATGATGCTCGGGCTGGCGAACTTATCCTCCAATTTCAAGAAAAATTGAGTCAGACCTTTGCTCCTTGGCAGGGCTTTCCTGTTGGGACTGAAATGGGAGGAGGAGAATATGGAAACAACTGCCTATCAATAGATCCTTGTGCCGCATTGGTTGAATTAGGAGTACATCATCATTGGCAGGAGATGCCACAAGCACATGCCCAATTAACTGCCCATCAATTAATTCACCCTTCAGGAAAATTTTATACCCACAGTCATTTTTGTCCGTCAGAGAGTTCAGAAAAATGGAAGCCAGTGGGAGAGGCAGGCAGTTGGCCACGTGGGCAAAGTTGGGGAATGTTAGGAATGGCTTGTGCTGCTTTGTATAATCCAGAAACATTTCTCCACGTAGCGGAATTATCTTGCAGTGTATGGTGGCAAGACTATTCCGTTCATTCTTCCGATGTGCCAAAGACGGGGCATTATAAGCATCCTGTTATTGATCCTTCTGCAACACTGATCAGTGCTGTGGCTTTTTTTAAGCTGGATGAAGCCTGTGGCGGGCATTCTGTCTGGTGGGAAAGAGGAAAAGTTTTACTGCATCAGGTACTCACTTATCCCAGTTTTATCGAAGAGGACGAAACAATCAGGTTTGTTGGATGTTGCTATACCACTTCTGAAAATAACCAAGAAATTATAGAAATGCCTTATGGCTACTTTTTCCTATGTCAGGCTTTGCTTGTCGCTTCAGGTACGATCAAAGCTAGTACATTTTGATGAATAATTATGGAGAGCCTATGCATCATTATATCGGAATTTGTGTGGTCGCTCAGTCTCAAATTGTAAGTCAAGGTGTGAAAGAAGCAATTAACAAGTTGGAATTGTCAATTGGCACTGAATCTGGTGACTGTGGAGTTTGGGAACCCAATTCGGCAGTTTCGGTTGACTTTATTATGACGTACTTGCTTCAGCAAGCCAGAGAATACTTGCTGGCCTATCAGAAAAAACATCAATTTTCTTTCCATGTTATGACCTATGAAACACTGGATGAAGCTCTGGCCGATATGACATTGCATCCAGACAGAACACTCGATCTAGTGATTGCTGATGATCAGTTTTTACAGCATGGGGATTACGAACAGGTCTGTCATCAGTTTTTCCAGTTGTTTGAGTCGAACTCTGGGAAATTTTCTCCCTACTCTTGTTTGTTTTCGTTGTCAGAAATGACGCAGGATAGTGCACAAATACAAATGATGGATTCTGTGACGTTCAATATTAGGCAGTCTGATCCGCTGGTTTGGGAAATACAGGTATTAAAAAATCTGATGGATCATTTGGATAATGTTTATATTAATCCCTTGCTCGTTAGAGCAACGACTTCTAAATTGATGACCTCATCGATGGCACAGTTTATCTATAATTATATGGAGTACCATTTCCAAGAGCGTTGGGACTTTCACTACTATACAGGGTCGATGATCTCTGGGTTTATCGATTCCATGCTTCGTTTATGTGATAATACATCTACCTTGTGTGAAAGTGGGCCGAATGAGCACAGCTTGGCTGTTTCTGCACTTTGGTGGCTGGCAATTTTATCAGCATGGTTACGTGATTGCAGCGACTTCAGGTATGATTGATGAGTTTCGTGGCACATTATACAACCTAAAGCGTGCTCACGCGCCAGGTATCATCATTTGTGCAGATAGTCCTGGCAATAGCTGGTATCCATTTCAAGGTACGATGCACCAAGATTATGATGGCAGGAAATCGATTGAAGCCAAAGGAATTCCGTGTATCTATATTGATGATAGAGCGACCTTACCTGAGCGGTTGAGTGAAATCGGTGCTCTATTACAGTCACAGCCCGGTCCTGTGTTTATTTTGGCAACGCAATCTGCTTTGGAATGCACCCTGAAATCTGAACAGTTGCCCTATCCGAATCAGTGGAATCTTTTGTCTCCACGGATTGAGGATAGTGAAACGTCTGTCATAGATGCCGTGATGTTTCTGATCAATCATGACAAGCGTCGTATACTGTGGCAATGTTGCCATTTGGCAGATCAAGAACGTGAACTGATTTATCAGATTGCTGAAAAAGCAGGAATAGTGTTAGCAGATGCGATGATTTCGCCGGGGGGGATCAGTGATTACCATCAGCAAAAGCTTGTTAATAACTATATCGGAACGTTGTCGAACTACGGCTTCAGCCGCAGAATATTTCGTTATTTACATGAGGGACAGGAGCTTGCTGCACGTGAAAGCCAGAGTATTTTTTTCCTCAAAAGTAAAGTCGATGAAGCATCCTCGCCACTTTCTCCCAGTAAACTTAAAAATAAATGTCATATTGTTCAGGTGAACTGTCGTTCAGAACACATGTCACCTTACACTGATTTGGCTGTACATAGTGATTTACTCCCGTTCTTAAAAACAGTACTCGCCCGGCTTAATGTGGATGAAGAGGTGCTTGCTTATCGTCGTCACGAACTGGCACGAGTCCAGAATTGCCCTGACACAACGCCGATAGATTGGCTGCCACAGATGCCGATGTCACCCAATTACTTTTACGCCCACTTAGGGAAACAGTTGCATAATCTGATTAGTAAGCAGGGATTTGTCTATACAGGTGTTTATGATGTAGGGAGATGTGGAGTCAGTGCGATTCGGAATTTACCGAAAACAGGAAAAGGATTTTCCGGTTGGTATGGTCGGGCACTGATGGGAGATGCGTTGATGTCATTACCCTATTTGGCTCGCACATCATCTCAGAATATTCTGGCATTTATTGGTGATGGTGCCAGAGATTTAACTCCAAACATCGAACATCATATTGAGCGAGCATTGATGCAAAATCCACATCGACAGAAGATTAATATTTCTGTGTTTTATTTGTGTAATGGTATGCTGTCAATGATTCGATCATATATCGATAAGCGAAGTGCAACCAATGAGATAAAACAGTCCTCTCTTGTTGCATCATCGCGTTATCTAGCTCTGGTCACGACTTCTAATATCCAGATTTCCTCTGAGCCACATGGAACAATACAGGTCATTCGTGAGCGCTGGGCAACTTTTGATGCAGCCTATTGCGAAACTGTGTTAACAACTCCTCAAGCTATTTATTTTATCGACGTCATGCTCTCACATAACTCCGATGGGGATGGGCTAAGCCTGCTCTCTGAAGCTGCATGGCAATGTGTCAATATAGTATAAGGAATGTAACGTGAAATTTGGTTTTATTGCACATCCTACATCAATACCACTTAAGCGACATTCAAAGTTGATGGATATGTTTATCCGAACTTGCCGTGATCAAGCTCAAGGATTTCAACCGAATATTTGGCAGCATGAAAACTTAGTTCCTTTTACACGATTTGAAAAAGTGATTAGTGCAACGGGAGCTACCTGTAGTGGGATCATTCATTACATGCCATTAACTGCCGAAGAAATGCTAACACAGCCTAAAGTGATTACTGAGCGTGTAGTTGCAGGAATTAGTCAACTTTGCGAAGAAGGTGCTGAGTTGGTGGGGCTAGGCGGATTCACGGGTATTGTCGGCCAACGTGGTTTACAAACAGCCGAACAAGCTGTAGTTCCAGTGACGACAGGGAATTCTCTGACAGCTTATGTGGCTTACCGGAATGTGCTCGATACACTGGCAAATTTAAATATAAGTGAAGATGAGGCAGAAATAGCCATTGCTGGCTATCCAGGTTCCATTGCCCTCGTGCTTGCCCGCTTATTACTGCCTTTAGGGGTTCGCTTACATCTGGTGCATCGTCACCGTGAAGCGGTTACCGAAAAATTGTTGTCTTATCTGCCCGAAACCTACCACGCTCAGATACGGCTGACAAATGATATTAGCACATGTTATCCAATCGTTTCGTTCTATGTCGCGGCAACCTCCACTGGTGGGGTTATTGATCCTACCAGATTAAAACCTGGTTCAGTGGTGATTGATGTGGCACTTCCCCGGGATGTTTTGCCTCAAGATGAACCAAGGCGAGATATACTCCTGCTTGATGGGGGATTGATTTCTGCCAATGATCAGATCTCTTTTGGCGGAGCTCAGCCTGAGTTTGAGCCAAAAATGTTTATGAATGGATGTCTGGCTGAAACTCTGATTCTTGCTCTTGAAGAACGGGCAGAACTCTATTCTATTGGCAGAGAGTTAGATTGTAATAAAGTTCTCAATATTGGAGAGATTGCCTTGAAACATGGTTTTAGTCCGACCCGGCTTGCCAGTCTGGGGAGGCATGTAAAAGAGCAGGATTGGGTGGCGATCCGACGTTATCATCATCCTCAACCTCCAGCAGAACTGGTTTCTCATCCTGGTATCTCGAATTTCCGGGAGACGGTAGAACGTTTCCGCCAGTACATCAACCCTGAAATGATCGATTTCTATGAATATAATCATCTGGAAAGAGTATTTGTTAAAGGAGAAGGACTCAAACTGACTGATACGCAGGGAATTGAATACTATGACTTTATTTCTGGTTATGGATGTGTAAATGTTGGTCATAACCATCCGGCCATTGTGGCAGCAGTAACAAATTATTTAGCCCATCAACAACCTACTTTTATTCAGTATGTCTCGATTCCATATCAGGCGTCACTATTGGCAGAAAAACTGGCTAATATAGCACCGGGTGCTTTATCACGAGTATTTCTCAGTAATTCAGGGACAGAAGCCGTTGAAGCTGCAATAAAATTGGCATTAGCCGCATCGGATAAAAATACATTGCTATATTGCGAAAATGGGTATCACGGAAAAACCATGGGGGCTCTCTCTGTCACAGGAAGGGAGAAGCACCGTAAGCATTTCGAACCTTTATTGAGTCAGTGTCATGCTATTCCATTTGGGGATGTCGTCGCATTGGAACAGCAATTGAAATTGGGCAATATCGCTGCGTTTATTTTGGAACCTATCCAAGGTGAAGGCGGTGTCATTCTTTCTCCTCCAGGCTACTTGCAAGCTGTGCGCCGTCTTTGTGATCAGTATGACTGTTTGCTGATTTTGGATGAAATCCAGACGGGACTGGGGCGTACTGGAAAAATGTTCTACTGTGAGTGGGAACAGGTGTGTCCTGATATTCTGACTCTATCGAAATCGCTGTCTGGCGGTGTCATTCCTATTGGTGCCACAATTTCGACCCCTAAAGTGTGGGATGCGGCTTATGGCAGTATAGATCGATTTATATTGCATACATCAACATTTGGCGGAGGAAATTTGGCTGCAGCTGTTGCTTTGAGTGCACTTAAGTTGATTGAAGAAGAAAAACTAGCCGAAAATGCTATAGATGTGGGGTCCTATTTGAAAAAATTATTACAGGACGTTGCTGGCGACTATCCGTTTGTGAAATCGGTTCGGGGAAAAGGCCTCATGTTAGCCATTGAGTTCGAGCAACCCTTTGCTGGAAGTGTTGCTGCCACAGTTAATGAGTTGGCTCACCGTTTCAGTTGGGATGCTGTTGGAACCTACTATCTGTTGTCAGATAAGGCTAAATACCATATTGATGAGGCTCTGCATGAGATAGAGCAAGGCATGGAAGACATGTTCGTTTTGCGCATTGTCACTAAATTGGCACAAGAACACCAGATTTTGACATTTATGACCGCAAATAGTAACCGAGTGATGCGGATTCAGCCACCACTAACCCTTACTCACGATGATGCTAAATATTTTGCTGAGGCATTTCGTCAGGTTTGCGAAGATATGTCGACATTTCATTATTAGATCATCTGAATTTACCTGGATGTCAGAAGGAATGAGTAATGACTCAGTTAACACTAGACCAACATGTGCTGGTCGAAAAAGCACGTCGCTTTACTTGGGAACACCTCGTGCCATTGGAGAACACGGTGACTCAACAGGGAGGAATTGAGCCGGAGCAAGCCAGGATTCTGATGAGATTGGGGCAGGAATCAAAGTTGTTTGCGACCAATATTGATTTTCAGTATGGCGGTGTTGGACTGAGTACATTTGAAAATGTACTCATTCAGGAACAATTGGGGGTGACAAAAGATGTTCTAATCAGGCGGGCAACGGGAAATATCTATGAATGTCTGATGCTGGGTACAGCGGCTCAACAGGAACGATACTTATTTCCAGCACTGAAAGGAAAGCGTTGGTGCTCGCTAGCTGTTTCTGAGCTTGAGGCTGGATCTGATGCAGCTTCCATTAAGACCTGTGCAACTAAGAGCGATCAGGGGTGGGTGCTTAATGGCCGGAAAGCGTATATCAGTGATGCCGAGTACTCAGACTATTTTATTGTGGCAGCGAAAACAGCCGCTGAACTGGGGGCGAAAGGGATTTCTCTGTTTTTAGTAGACAAAAATGTGCCTGGCTTCTCTCTCGGTAAGAGTTTTAATATGATGGGATTTATTGGCACTAGCCATAATGAACTGATATTTAATCAAATTCATGTGGAAGAAGACGCCTTACTGGGTGAGATGAATCAAGGATTTAAAATATTATGTCAAACTCTGGGAAGGGCACGGCTTGCGAAAGTTGCTGCACGTGGTTTGGGTAAATGTGTGCGTTTACTTGATCTGATGACAGAACATGCCAAGCAACGTCACCAATTTGGAAAACCTATTGTTGAAACTGGGAATATTCGATACATACTTGCAGATTGTGCTATTGAGATTCGGGCGGCGCGAGCATTGTTGTGGGAAACAGCTAGACGAATGGATAAGGGAGAATCGTGTCGTGAAGAAATTTCGATGCTGAAAGTGTTTGTTACCGAGCTGCTGGGGAGAGTTGCCGATCATGCCGTTCAGATTTTTGGCGCTTCAGGTTGCCATGACGGGCATTTAATAGAAAGTTTTTATCGCGATGCACGGTTATTCAGAATTATCGATGGAACATCTGAAATCCATCGTAATATTATCGCTAACTCTTTAATCAAACAGGGCGCACCTATTATTGTTGATGTGTAGTGTTCTCGGAGGGCTCTATTCCAATCTGTTTCAGAGCCCTCATGATGATTAGTTTATTGTAAAATCAGCCTGTTTTTTCGCTGATAAATCACAATACCTAGTGCTACAAGGAAGAATATCATTGAGAACCAGACAGGTAGGGTCGGTGTATATTGATAAAATACAACTCCCATAACAGGTCCGGCAGCCCATCCTAGTCCCTTACCGATCAAATTAATTGAGGCTGCATAAGCCTGATGTTTTTCACCGACAGTCTGACTCAGCAACGTAAGGTTGGCAGGAATAATCAAACTCATGGCGCCTCCCAGACAAACCATCGCAATCAGCATACAAATATAGGTGCTGCTTATCGCAAGATATATCAGACTCAACAAACCGAAGAAAAATCCAATGATCATGAGTCGGCCTGCGTACTTGGTAGTGAAATTAGTGAATATAATTTGTCCTGCTGCCATACTGATCATAGATGAAGTCAACAGTTCCCCACTTCCTTTTAAAGCCTCTTGAGTAGAAAACCCAAGTTGATCTTGTAATCTGAGACCAGTGGTCTGCTGGAGCATGCCATAAACCAGTAAGACGCAGAATGTTATTAAAGCAAAGGGTAAAATCGAGTTGTGTGGCTGGGGGCATGAAGAACAAGGGAGCATGGGATTCTGTGGTGCATGGGATAGTGGACGTGTTTTCAAAAAACGATGCCCCAAGCTAATGATGAGCATAATTACCCCCAAAATAAACAGCGCTGATGGAAATTGTGTTATGCCGGAACTCATTGCAAGATAGCCACCAATAATGCTACCAAAGCCAAATGTTGCCCCAATCACCCCCATTCCTGAAAGACGATCGTGGTGTGAAGTTTGGTTTACAACATACGCTTGTGCGCTGGGCATAAGTCCTGCAACACCAATAGATTGAGTCAGTTTTAACAGTAAGAACAAGGAAAAAAGCAGCGGGATAGTAAGTTCAAAGGATGTGTGAAATTTGATCATCCCAGCAGTTAATATCAGAAATAATGCAGTGCTCACAATTCCGATAACTACAGGCGCTTTTTGCCCATGTTTATCTGTATAGCGGCCCCAGAAGGGAGCAAAAATCATCATACTGAAAGCCGAGACAGAAAGTAATGTTCCTGTCAACAATTCATTGATTCCCATAGTGCGCCCTATAATTGGGAAACCAATCATAAATAGACTGTGTGCTATAGCGTTCCCAAGAAGCATTATCATCAGAGGAAATAATGAAAGATAATGAGTCGGTAATTTAATCAACATGATACATTTCCTTATTAAGATAATTAGTTCGATAGGTAACAGGGGTGCAACCTTCATGTTGACGAAATGTTTGTATGAAATGGCTAGTGCTGCTGAAACCACATAAATGTGCTATAAAAGTGATACTATATTGTCTATCTTGAAGATACGTTTTTGCAAGCTGCAACCTATATCCTCTTAGCCAGTCAAAAACAGTTTTTCCATAGTTTTTTTTGAAGTTCTGATTGAGTCGAGTGTGACTCATTCCCACTTGTTTTGCCAAATCACATAAGGTCGGAGGATCAGTCAGTTTAGTAATCAGAATCTCTCGTGCTTTTTCTACCGCATTACCTTGATAGCAACATGAGCCTAAATGATTTTTTGAGGTGATGGAAATAGATTGTCCTAGTGGAAGTAACCAGTGTGAAATGAGTTCTAATGTCCTTCCCTCTGCTTTCATCCGATCAAAGGGGGTTCTGAGAGGGTTCTCGATCAGAGGGGCAATCCACTCATCATTATCCTGTTGTACTGCCACATGGGAGACATACAAATTAAAAATTGATAGAAGTTGCTCATCATTAGCTGAAAAGGTGCGTTTTAAACGTTCTGTAGGAAATTTGAGAACGGCCATTTCATGCCGGAGATTCGAAGTGCTAAAGCGGTATAATGCCTGATGGTGATGAAGATTAAATAACCAGATATCTCCTGCACTAATCGTATGATTTAGTTGTGTTTCTGAGAAACCTAGATGGCTTTTTCCTTTCAGTCCAAATATTATAAGTGTGGTGTCATAAGGATAGCTGCTCTTAGAAAACAGAGGTTCTTTTCCATAGTAATAGCTTTTTGTAAAATAAATTTCTTTACCAATATTAAAGCAACGAAAGTTACTTTGTCCCTGTTGTTTTGGGAGGTAAATATTGTACCAACCCATATTCTGGCATTCTGAATCAGAATGCAATTTTTGTGTCACAAGATTGGACTTACAATCAATAGGTTGTTTTTCAATGATTTTTTTAATTGATTTTTTTGAAATCACATTCATCGTTTAGTTCACCATAAATGATAATAATTATTATTAATATTTTATTCTTATCTAATATTGGACATTCAATTGTCTAGTTTTTTTTAAATGTTATGTGATTCTTGTCAGTATATTTATAATCTTATGAATAAAAATAGTTATAAGTTGTCTAACTTATTTGTTGATTGGAGGTAATATACCAATCATCATTGA
>NZ_CAWMEB010000334.1:0-28807 GCF_963866145.1 Xenorhabdus sp. NBAII XenSa04 | reverse complement strand
ATACTGGGACAGGTGAATGGAAACTGGACGGTTTAGAAGCTGTTTGCTTTATTTCTTATAAAGCATTTGTACTCGATCATTCTTCAGAATTGCAGTCCACTCATCAATCTTTTTTACCCAGTGTGCAGGGTAAAAAAGAGGTGAGCTATTCTGCGCAAAATTGCCCTGTAAAGATAACCAAGCCTGAAAATAATGAGCTGATTTCTTCAACGACTCAAGATACACAGAATATTCTGATTGAAGGTCAGGCAGCTAATGGAAGCACGGTCAATATATCATATAAACATAATGATTATGAATCTCCATCATATTCTGTGAGTCCTGATAATAATAATTGGCGTTATGAAATTCAAAGAATGCCCGTAGGTTTTATAATGATAAGAGCAGTTGGCAGAAATATCTCAGGTGAATCTATTCCAAACAACAAAGATGAAGTGAAAATACTCAGTTCTAAAGTTTTTTCTGTAAAAATCAGAAATGATAGTGTTTTCACTGAATTTTATGGGACCTCTATGCCAACTATTAAAGATGATGAAGAAAATTTGATGTCCGGTGTCGAGCTATCTTTTAATAGAGTTGAGTTTCCAGAAGAACCAGAAGAAATTGTATCTGATGAAAATGGCAATTGGACATATGAGTATAAGCATTATGCTAAGAGAGGAGAGTATCTTTTTACTTTCCAAGAAAGTAGCGATAACTATTTTTATCAAAGCAGAGGCGGTAAAACATTTAAATGCATAGGCAGTGATCGCGGAATGAATTGCATTAATAAAAATTAGTTGTGGAATTATATTTAAGGAGCTTGAAATGATTGTTATTAGAGCAGTGTTGATATTACTAATTTTATTCCATTGTAGTAATTCATTTTCTGATAGTTCAATTAAATCGTTACCTTTAAAGGCTATTGCAGGGGGAGAAGAAAGCTGTAAGGATATTAACAGCGATAAATGTAAGTCGTGGGTTGTCAGTATTTATTATGTTGATCAAAAAAACGAAGAAAAGATGTTATGTACCGGTTCGTTGATTGCACCAAACTATGTTCTAACTGCTGCACATTGTGAAGAAGTAGAAGCTAAAAATTATTATGTGATTAGTTCATATGACAAAAATAAAAAAGTCACTGCATCTACCTATAATTTTATAAAGATGGAAATTCCAGGGGCATTTGGACCGGACCCGCATGATGTAGCGATTTTAAAGCTGGATAAACCGTTAGAGTTGGATGGAAAATATGGTCGCATTCGTCGTTTCTTCAATTATGATGAAGCTTATGAAAAATTAGATAGCAGTTACTACCAATCTTCTATTTATGGCTATGGTTATAGAGGAATTGATGAAACAACAGGCGAGCCGAAAAAGAATAGCGACAATGCTCAGTATTATGCTGATGTTAAGATTATTTCTCCAGCTCGTGATTTTTTTAATAACCAAGGGCTAGTTATAGCAAAAAATAAAAAGGCAGGTTTAAAACCAGGTGTTATACAGCATGGAGATTCTGGTGGTCCGATTATTTGGAACGATACAATTGTTGGGGTATCATCCTTTGGATTTGAGGTACCTAGTGTAAAACAAAAAACTGATGATAAGCGTGATTATCCTTTTTTTGTCGTTTCAGATGTTACTGGCAAGTATAATAAAATCGGTTTTATCGATAAATTTTTTCCTGGCAAGTGGTTTTCTCAGACAATGAAGCAGATCTGGATTGATACCCCAGATTGGAATGCTCATTTAAGAAAGCGGGATGGAGATATTCTTGTTAAGGGTTGGGGAAGGCCAAAAAGTGCAATAGAATTAATTTATTCTATCAATGATGGAGCAAAAAAATCTTTTAAATGTAAAGATATTGTTGATAATAGTGGAGAGTGGAAATGTCACATCCCGAATAATGACTTTTTCACTGAGAAAATGAATAAAGAAGAAGAACATAATGTCATTATTACAGCTAAGGAATCATCAGATAATTTATCAAAAAGTGTATCGTGGAGAGAAGATAGCGTACAAGCAAAAATACCTTCTATTGCAAAAGAGTTTGGTATTGTTTACCCAGCAGATAAATCAACTGTATTTACGAAGAATTTTACCATACGTGGTTATGCTGATCCTGGGTCAGCAGTTGAACTTGAATTGCAATCTACTGTAAGTGATGATGATTACTATACACAAGACGAACTATGTAAGGGAATAACTGATGGAAAAACAATAGAAACAACAGATTATGGTTTCTGGTCATGTACTATAAATTACTCAGCTATTGAAGAAATAGAAGATCCTAGTGGTGAAACAGAATGGAATTATAAAATAACAGCGATTCAAAAAACTAATAATTTAAATATTTATGATCAAGTTAATATACTGTTTCAACCTGAAGAGAGTAACAGTCCAAATATTAAACTAATTAAAGATAACTTATACAGTAACTATAGTAAAATGTTACCTTTTGATTTAGGGCTAGATAATAAAGCCAGTTTTTTTTGTTTTTTTAATCAGTCATATTTATATTGTAATGATGTTAATGATAAGATAAGTAGAGTTTATCTTCCTAATAAGAAAATAGATGGATTAAATGCCGGGTTACGGCAATTCAATATTTTTGCAATACAAAAAATTGAGCATGTTGACCCGCTTGATCCAATCTTATGGAATAAATCGAGTGAATTAGGAGGGTATTTAAGCCCGACGTTTAAGGATAAAAATGATATTAATAATCCGAGAGAGATAAACTCTAAAGAACAACAAGATCAGATATTTTCTGGTTATGGTGGTGATAGGCAGAAATATATTTGGCCAAATGGTGATGTAATTTTACCATCAGAGTATTCCATAAAAATTAAAGAAGAGGATAAAAATACTTTTTCTCCGGTAAAATTAGGTGAGCATCGGTTCTTTTCTTCTATTCCAATCTATTCTGGGCAAAACAATCATCCTGTTTGGGAAATTTCTCTTCCATATTATTCATTAAAAGATGGACTTTACTATGTTGAAGTCGCGGATAAATATTATCCATTGGGGTTGGAAAAGTTTAAAAAATATTGGGGTGGTTCACCTCCTGAAAGAAGCTATTTCCGAATAACAACTCCTGAAATTAAGATTACAACTCCCTTTACGGGTGAAACAAGCACAGTGGGTACTTCAAGTTTTCTATCGGGTAGTTCTAATGTTCCCGGAGATGAAGTTGATGTTAAAAGGCGCAGAATAGACCCTTTTTCACCAAAGTTGGAGGGAGGCAATCAAGGACTTGTTAAAGAGACTTCTATCTGTACAGGTGCTGTGGTTAGTGACAATGGTAACTGGCAGTGTGACAGACCAATCATTTTTACTAAGGGGACTTATGAACTCACTGCTGAATTAATCAAAGAAGGCAAAGTGGTTGCCACAGATGTTACACGTTTTACTGTTAAAGATAAAAATGACGACGACGATAACCCCGAAAAAAAACTTGAAATCGATAATCCTAAGGATAATTCAACGGTTGATCCGGATAACCCAATCCGTCTTTCTGGTAAATACGGTGGTTCTGGAGGTAGTGGAGGCGGCGGATTTGGTGGTTTTTTAAGCAGTTTGGCCGGGGCCGTTTTTGGGGGTGTTGAATCTTTGGTTGGTTCTGCCCTTAGCAGTGGTCTTGGCTTCTTTTGGGAGTTTACGATCATGCCTGGGGCTATTTTAGGTGGAGATACTTATACCTTGGGGATACAGGAAACTAAAAATGGGGTACACGTTGGAGATCCTGTCACTTTGCATTTTACTATCCCTATACGTATCACATCTCCTGCCAAGGGAGCGCAATATCGTTTGTACGACGGGATTACCATTGAAGGTCAGGGAACTCCTGGTCAGCTGGTTCTTGTCGCCGCGGCGAAAGAGTTTCTGCCACAAGGGATGACATTACCGATGTCTAATGAGGGAATAATTTGTTTCGTCACGGTTGATTCAAGTGGAAAATGGGCCTGTTCTCATCAACCTGCATTGACGGCGATTAATGAAGGGGTATTTTCTCTTTATGCAGCTCAGTATAAAAAAATAAGTTCGACGGAGTTTGGCGGGACTTATGAAAGAACTTCGCAAGTGACGCGTAAGTACGAAGTCAGCAAAACAAAAATACAGATCACTCTCCCTTCTCACGGCGCAAAGATAACGACGCTGCCTTTTACTATTACAGGTACGGGAGAAAAAGGAGCTAAGGTATATATCAAGGGGTTTGGAGGTACTAAAGATTGTAATACCGAAGTTGACGCATCGGGTAAATGGTCTTGTGGACCTTATCAGCCGGAAGAGGGAAAATATTCTGTTGTAGCAGAGCAGTTTATTGATAATACATTGAACTCAAGTTCATCTGTTTCTTTTGAAATACAAACCAAAACCATTAAGCCGGTGGTTATCACACAACCACACAACGGCGGAGTGTATCAGCATCTCGAAAACATTCTGCCTAAAGGCACCGGAGAGCCGGGAACAGTAGTGTGTTTGGACAAAAAAGCGTTGTCACAGATCTGTCAGAATGGCGTTACAGTGGATGATAAAGGGCATTGGGAATGGATTGATGGTTTGGATACCTCCGTCAGAGGAGAGCAAAAACTGGTTGCTACAGCCTTTTTGGACAAGGTAAGGCAATCCACAGCGAAAGTGACATTTGAGATAATTCCTGCTCCCGGAGAAATCAAGCTAACAGTGAAATCCCCTAAGGAAGCTGAAATTATAAAAACACCTGCATATACCTTTAGTGGTACGATGCCGGGTAATGCAAAAACCGTTACGGTAAAAGCATTCGGCGGGCATGATGATTGCTCTGCGAAGCTCAATAGGGAAAATTACACTTGGACATGTGGGCCTTATAGTTCTGTGCCGGGGGATTACGATGTGACAATCGTGGATGATGCAGGCTCTCAGATTAACAGAAGTTTTAAAGTGCGTTATGGGGCTAATTTACAAATGCGTGTGCTTAAGCCTGCGGAAGGGGAACAAATTGCGACGCCGACGTATACCATCAATGGTAAAGGGCAGGTGGGGGCTCGTATCACAGTTTCTCTTGCCGGTAAGCAAATCTGCGAAGTTGATGTGGATGAAAATCAGGATTGGGTTTGTCCTGACGAAATCGAATCCAAACCGGGAGATTATAGGATCTTGGCGCAGCAATGGGTAGATAATGAGCCTTCAGGAAAGCCAGTAACCCGCAATTTTGAAGTGATTTACATATCGGATATTACCATTAATCCTATAGCTAAGCCGATCTGTACAGCTTCAAGTGCAAGTAAAATTGCAAAATCATCAGAGGAATTTACTCCCATGATGAAAAGTAATGAGACTATTTCTATTCCTATTACGGGAATAGCAACAAAAGGTGCTTATATTTCTTTGAAAGCTACCCCTGCAAATGGAGATTCTCAGAACTGTGGCCCTGTACAGGTTTCAAAAACGGATGGTAACTGGCGTTGTAGTCTACATAATGTACAGCCGGGAATATATCAGGTAGAAGCCACACAATCTATTACGGTTAATGGTCAGCTTCATAAAAGAATGAAAGAAGATAATGTTGATGCGTCTGTTTTGAGTATTTCAGCACCGCCAGAAGGGAGTATTAAAGTTTCATATCATCCTCCAATTGATGTGAAAGTAACGGGAGATGCACTACCGAAAATGAAAGTTTCATATAACGTTCAGAATGATGAGGATTTTTTTTGTTATAGTATTCTTTTACCTAAAGTCCCTTTTCCATCTGGAGATACTAAAAAAGGAAGTATAGTGGCTGATGATCAGGGATACTGGAGTTTTGACGCAAAACTTAGTCAATTTGGAAAACAAAATATAACGGTTTCTGCACAATTTTGTGGGCAATTCATTCAGGTTGAAAGAAAGTTTTGTTATCACCCATATATGAGATGAATATTTCATCTTTTGATTTGGATTTATACCAATCTAACTTCAAGATGCGTGTGATTTCTCCCCGCGAAGCGGGGAGAAATCAGGTTTCATATAGTGTTGTAAATTGCAACTTGAAGTTTAATGAGTATATAAGAAATAAAAATAACCAATAGTCATGTAGTTCCAACCCTATCTTCTAGATTATGATTGTCATTTGGTACTTAATCATAGATAGATAGGGTTTCAATTTTTTTTCCAATCAATAATGAAATCTATTCAGGAATTAACCCCTTTAATTCCACCTACTGTGTTATCATTCTTGCTTCGTGCTTGATATCACGTGATAGATAGTTTTCTTGTTTCCCACCCAACAAAACAGGTAAAAACAATGGCTGAAGCCGCCAGTGAAATGATAAGGCGCTATGATCTGCATAGCCATACGACTGCTTCAGATGGCGTTTTATCACCTGAACAGCTCGTGGGCAGAGCGATTTCCATGGGTATTGATGTATTGGCAATCACTGATCACGATACGACAGAGGGTATTTCACCTGCCTTAAACTATATTCAGCAAAATAATTTGTCATTGACGTTAATATCCGGCGTTGAAATTTCGACGTTATGGCAAAATCTGGAAATTCATATCGTTGGCTTAAATATTGATATCAAATCCGTTTCCTTAAGAAAATTTCTGGCTAATCAGGTTGATTTAAGGAAACAGCGTGGCATTGAAATCGGGCGTCGGTTAGCTAAAGCAGGTATTCCCGATGCGTGGGAAGGAGCATCCCGGTTAGCTAATGGCGGGCAGGTCACTCGCGGGCATTTTGCCCGTTATCTGATTGAGGCGGGAGTTGAGCCGATGATCCAGAAAGTTTTCAAAAAATATCTGGCAAAGGGAAAAATCGGTTATGTTCCACCCCAATGGTGTTCAATCGAGCAGGCTATTGAAACCATTCACCAGGCAGGGGGACAGGCTGTTATTGCTCATCCCGGCAGATATGGTTTGTCAATGAAATGGCTAAAACGCTTAATAGCCTGGTTTCAACAACATGGCGGTGATGCAATGGAAGTTGCGCAATGTCAACAAGCACCTAATGAAAGGCAACAACTTGGTCAACTGGCGAGAGAATATGGGCTGAAAGTATCATTAGGATCGGATTTTCACCAACCTTGTTCATGGATAGAACTCGGTCGTAATTTGTGGTTACCCGGTGATGTTGTACCAATATGGTACGACTGGTCACGGCTTGGGGCTGCATAGAACTTAACGCTGCTGGAACTTAAAGCTGTATAGAAGTAGAGGTTATCATTATGAGCCAGTTTTTTTATATCCACCCTGATAATCCACAAGCCCGTCTTATTGAGCAAAGTGTAGGGATGCTGAAAAAGGGGGGAGTTGTTATTTATCCTACTGATTCAGGCTATGCCATTGGTTGTTGCCTTGAAAATAAGGATGCCATGACCCGTATATGCCGTATCCGTCAATTGGATGGACGGCACAACTTTACATTGATGTGTCGTGATCTGTCAGAGATCTCAACGTATGCCCATGTGGACAATCAGGCGTTCCGGTTAATCAAGAATAATACTCCCGGTAATTACACTTTTATTTTACAGGCAACAAAAGAAGTCCCTCGTCGTTTAATGAACGAGAAACGTAAAACTATTGGTTTGCGCGTCCCGTCCAATCCTATTGCTCTGGCGTTATTGGAAGCAATGCGTGAGCCTTTGATGTCATGCAGCCTGATTTTGCCGGGCAATGATTTTGCCGAGTCTGATCCGGAAGAGATCAAAGATACTTTGAGTAAACAAGTTGATTTAATCATTCACGGTGGCTATCTTGGGCAGCAACCGACAACGGTAGTGGATTTAACCGGGGATTCACCAGTGGTTCTTCGTGAAGGCGAAGGTGATGTGACCCCTTTTTTATAAGATGAAGTTTGAAGTTCCCACTTTTTTATTTTTTTATCATACGACGCCTGTGAAGGCGACAGCAGAGGTTGCTCAATGAGCGATAAAACAGAAAAGTTACAAAAAATTCTTGCGCGTGCTGGTCACGGTTCACGCCGTGAAATTGAAGGATATATTCAACAGGGGCGCATTAGTGTTGATGGTAAGATCGCAACGTTGGGTGATCGAATCGAAGTTAAACCTTCCACCAAAATCCGCTTTGACGGGCGGATTTTAAATATCAAAGAGCCGCAAAAAACAGTTTGTCGGGTCTTGGCTTATTATAAACCAGAAGGTGAATTGTGCACCCGACATGATCCTGAAGGGCGTCCGACGGTGTTTGACCGCTTGCCGAAAATGCAGGATGCTCGCTGGATTGCTGTGGGACGTCTGGATATCAATACTTGTGGCCTGTTGTTGTTTACGACAGATGGTGAACTGGCAAACCGTCTGATGCATCCGAGCCGTGAAGTTGAACGTGAATATGCTGTTCGCGTTTTTGGTGAAGTGGACGACGCTAAATTGCGTCAGTTGAAACAAGGCGTACAACTGGAAGATGGCCCTGCTTCATTCAAAACTATCTCGTTTAAAGGTGGAGAAGGGATTAACCAATGGTACAACGTCACATTGACAGAAGGACGCAACCGTGAAGTCAGGCGCTTGTGGGAAGCCGTTGGCGTGCAGGTCAGTCGTCTGATCCGTGTCCGTTACGGTGATATTAACTTGCCGAAAGGCTTACCTCGTGGCGGTTGGGCTGAATTAGGGCTGGAGCAGACTAACTATTTACGTGAGTTGGTTGGCCTAAATGAAGAAACCGTATCTAAAGTTGCGGTTGAACGTGAACAACGTCGTATCAAAGCCAATCAGATCCGTCGTGCAGTAAGGCGGCATGCTCAGGTGACTTCCCGCCCCGCCGGAAAACGCCCAGCAAGCAGCTCTCGCCAAAATACGGGAAGAAAAACGACGCTTAAAGGCCGTTAATTTTCTCAGGCCGCTATTTCAGTTGAATAAAGCAGTTGAGTTAACTCTATAGTTGGTAAACATTTTTTCGCTGAATATTATTTACTGGACAATGTTTATTGAATATTGAGTCACTGATCTTTGAAATAGCGGCTTTCATTAGTTTGTTTTTCAATCAATGTATTACTAATCAATGTATTACTAATCAATACATTACCAATCAATGCCCTTTTGCGCTTTAATGCCGTTCTCAAATGCATGTTTGATTGGTCGCATCTCTGTAACTGTATCCGCAAATTCACGCAGCTCACGATGACAACCTCGTCCGGTAATAATGACGGACTGATTGGCAGGGCGCTGTTTAAGGGCTGTGAGAACATCGGTCAGTTCCAGATAACCGTAGTTGACCATATATGTCAGTTCATCAAGCACAACAAGCTGGATTGCAGGATCGGATAACAGCGTCAAGGCATGTTGCCACACAGACTGGCAAGCCGCGATGTCAGCTTCACGATTTTGTGTTTCCCATGTAAACCCGGTTCCCATAACATGAAACTCAACACCGTGCTGTATCAATAGATTCTTTTCTCCGTTTTCCCATGTTCCTTTGATGAATTGGATCACGCCAGCACGTTGCCCATGACCAATAGCACGGGTAACAGTGCCAAATGCAGCAGTTGTTTTCCCTTTGCCATTTCCGGTGAAGATCATGACAATGCCTCGTTCTTGTTGCGCTGCTTCAATGCGGGCATCAACTTTCTCTTTCAGACGTTGTTGTCTCTTTTGGTACTGGCTGTTATCTCTTGTCATTATTCGGTTTGCCCTGCCTTACGGCCCGGTTGAGCATCAAAACTAATGCCTGAATCATGCAAACTGTCCTCTCCCATCAGGTAAAGATACGCTGGCATAATATCGGCGGGTGTCTTTAACTTCGCCACATTCTCATCAGGAAATGCACTGGCACGCATAGCGGTTCGCGTTCCACCTGGATTAATGCAATTGACCCGCAGAGGGGTATCCTGATATTCCTCTGCCAGAACCTGCATTAAACCTTCTGTAGCAAATTTGGAAACAGAATAAGCGCCCCAGTTACTTCTTCCTTCACGCCCCACACTGGAACTGGTAAATACCAAAGAACCATTGGGAGATTTCAGTAACAATGGGATCAAAACCTGAGTCAGCATGAAAGTGGCATTTACATTCACTTGCATAACATCATGCCAAAGTTGAACGGGTTGGTCTGTGATGGGAGCAACAACACCTAACAAACCAGCGTTATGTAACACGCCATCCAGACGAGGATAATGTAGTGCCAGTTCATCGGCAAAAGTCTGGTACTCTTCAGCAGTCACAGTTAAAAGATCCATTGTATAAACGGCAGCAGGTAAACCGCCTTCATATTCGATCTGCTGTTTAACTGCTTCCAGTTTTGCAGTTGTGCGCCCAAGCAAAATAACCTGTGCGCCGTAGCGGGCATAAGTTAATGCCGCTTCACGACCAATACCATCACCAGCACCAGTAACTAAAATGATTTTTTGTTGCAGCAGGTTATTATTGGGTTGGTAATCTAACATCTGACTATTTTCCATAAACTGTTTTAAATCTGAAAGTGACATAAACAATTTGTCATCAGAACAAAACTTAATGCTCCCGTCAAATTGACAAAAGACTGTATGCCTTTTATCTGTATGTGCTTTTATGAGCGATACTAATGAATGGTTTTGATGGAATAACTTTGATAGAACGAATAGCTTTGATGAAAAATAGCTTTGATGAAATCGAGAAAAGTAAACTGTTAGAGCGCTATCTCAGGTTTTTAGTTAAAATGAAGCGTATTGTTCATCATAAATAATGAAGAAAGGTGGATCTGTGGAGTATTTTTCTCTATACGGACTGTTCTTGGCCAAAGTAGTGACTATAGTCTTGGCAGTCGTCATTTTGGCAGTATTTTGTATTGGAGTCAGTGTGCGTAAGACGATGCAAAAAGGAGAATTACGGCTGACCAATCTTGGTGAGTCATATAAGGAAAAGCAGCGTCAGATGCAGCAGGCTCGAATGAGTGAAGCAGAACAAAAAATCTGGCAGAAGGAGTTGAAAAAACAGCAGAAAGAGGAGGCTAAACAGAAAAAGGCCGCTGCTAAAGCTGGTCAGAAAGGTTCACTGAAACCTAGCCTTTATATTGTTGATTTCAAAGGCAGTATGGATGCGCATGAGGTGGATTCTCTGCGTGAAGAGATTAGTGCTATCCTGGCTGTGGCTGACAGCAAAGATGAAGTTCTTCTGCGTTTGGAAAGCCCTGGAGGAATGGTGCATGGTTATGGGCTTGCCGCATCTCAGTTAGCTCGCCTAAAACAAAAAGGTATACGTCTGACGATCTCTGTAGATAAGGTCGCAGCAAGTGGTGGTTATATGATGGCTTGTGTGGCTGATCGCATAATTGCCGCACCTTTTGCTATCATCGGTTCAATTGGCGTAGTGGCACAGTTGCCAAATATCCATCGATTGCTCAAGAAAAATGATATTGACATCGAACTTCATACTGCCGGGGAGTACAAGCGTACTCTGACTCTATTAGGTGAAAATACAGAGCAAGGACGGCAGAAATTTCAAGAAGATCTGAATGAAACTCATAAGTTATTTAAATCATTTATTCAGCAACATCGTCCTGCTCTGGATGTAGAAAAAGTGGCAACTGGTGAATATTGGTATGGTACACAGGCAAAAGAGCATAGTTTGATTGATGAAATCGGTGTCAGTGATGATTTTCTGATTGCACAAATTGAACACTATGAAGTTATTGGTGTCAATTACTCTCGTCGTAAACGAGTAGTCGAGCGTTTCATGGGAAGTGCAATGGAGAATGTTGATAAATTGTTTATGCGCTGGTGGCAAAGAGGCCAAAAACCGCTGCTTTGACAGTGAATTGACAGTAAAAAATTAGAACAGTAAAAACGCGCAGTAAGCGCCAGCAGATATGGCGGATAATATGATGGCTTATGCTTCTATTATCCGCATTATTTTTCATAAAATCAGTGCAAGACTTTTTTGTACCACACTTAATTAGCCGGGATTGTTTCAGTTTGCATCTATTGTGCTTCTCAAAAAAATAAGTTGTTGCGCATCGTTTTTTATCAGGTAGAGTGTGGGCTTTTCGTCATGCGGATGGAAGATTTTGTTTACAACGGTGAAACCATACCATTGTATGATATGCGTTTGTGTATAAAATACCTCATATATTTCAAGGGGTTTGGCAATAAAATTAAAGCCAAAGATAAAAATTAGTTGATATCTTGCGAATCTATCGCAATATAAAAAGAGATCTATTTTATATACCGCAACGCAATATAACTCCGTAATTTTCGCCATCTGAAAAGAAGATAATTAGGTAAAGGTAACTATGGGTAAAGCTCTTGTTATAGTGGAGTCCCCGGCAAAAGCCAAAACAATCAATAAATATCTGGGGAATGACTACGTTGTGAAATCCAGTGTAGGCCATATCCGTGATTTGCCGACCAGTGGTGCGGCAAGTCAAAAGAGTTCGAACTCATCTACCGATAAGAATAAAAAGAAAACCAAAAAAGATGAGAAAACAGCACTGATTAGCCGAATGGGAGTCGATCCCTATCATGGTTGGGTAGCGAATTATCAAATTTTGCCCGGCAAAGAGAAAGTGGTGGCAGAGCTGAAAACGCTGGCTGAAAAAGCCGCGCATATCTATCTTGCAACGGACCTTGACCGCGAAGGAGAAGCTATTGCATGGCACTTGCGGGAAGTGATCGGTGGAGATGACACGCGTTTCAGCCGCGTTGTATTTAATGAGATTACAAAGAATGCCATCACGCAGGCTTTTGATAAACCGGGTGAGTTGAATCTTGATCGTGTTAACGCCCAACAGGCACGTCGTTTTATGGATCGTGTAGTTGGTTATATGGTTTCACCGCTACTATGGAAAAAAGTTGCCAGAGGATTGTCTGCCGGGCGGGTTCAATCCGTAGCGGTCCGGCTTGTTGTTGAACGGGAACGTGAAATCAAAGCCTTTGTTCCTGAGGAATACTGGCAGATATATGCGGATTTAATGGCTAAAGGAGACGTTGAGCTCCATATGGAAGTTACCCATAAAGAGGGGAAACCATTCAAGCCAGTTAATGCGGAGCAGGCACAAGCTGCGGTGTCTCTGCTTGAAAAAGCCAGATATAAAGTCATCGATCGCGAAGACCGCCCAACTTCAAGTAAACCGAGTGCGCCATTTATTACTTCTACCTTGCAGCAGGCTGCCAGCACCAAACTAAGTTTTGGTGTTAAGAAGACCATGACAATGGCGCAAAAATTATATGAAGCAGGTCACATTACTTATATGCGTACTGACTCAACTAATTTAAGTCAGGATGCTTTGAGTATGGTTCGCGGTTACATTCGTGACAACTTCGGTGACAAGTACCTGCCTAAAGAGGCTAATGTCTATAGCAGCAAAGAGAATTCGCAAGAAGCTCATGAAGCTATCCGGCCTTCCAATGTTGATGTCATGGCTGAAGCACTGAAAGACATGGAAGCTGATGCTCAGAAATTGTATCAGCTTATTTGGCGTCAGTTTATTGCCTGTCAGATGACACCTGCGAAATACGATTCGACTACGCTGACCGTTCAGGCCGGTGATTTTGAATTGCGGGCTAAAGGCCGCACTTTGCGTTTTGACGGCTGGACAAAAGTCATGCCAGTTTTACGTAAAGGGGACGATGATCGTACATTGCCTGTTGTGGAAGCAGGCACTGATCTTGATTTACAAAAGTTGCTGCCAAGTCAGCACTTCACTAAACCACCCGCGCGTTTCAGTGAGGCCTCTCTGGTCAAAGAGTTAGAAAAACGTGGTATTGGCCGCCCATCAACTTATGCATCAATTATTTCCACTATCCAGGATCGTGGTTATGTGCGGGTTGAAAACCGCCGCTTCTATGCGGAAAAAATGGGTGAAATTGTCAATGATCGTTTGGAAGAGAATTTCAACGAATTGATGAGCTATGATTTTACAGCAAGAATGGAAGATCAGCTTGACCACGTTGCGAATGATCAAGCGGACTGGAAAGGGGTGCTGGATGAGTTTTTCATCAATTTTAGTTTGCAATTGGACGTTGCCAGCAAAGACCCAGAAGAGGGCGGAATGCGCCCGAATCCAATGGTTATCACCTCTATTGAATGTCCGACCTGTAGCCGCCCAATGGGTATCCGCACGGCCACTACAGGCGTATTTCTTGGTTGTTCAGGTTATGCACTGTCTCCAAAAGAGCGTTGCAAACAAACCATTAACTTGATCCCGGAAAATGAAATACTGAACATCCTTGAAGGGGATGATGCGGAAACTAATGCGCTGCGTGCCCGTCGTCGTTGTAGCAAATGTGGGACGGCGATGGATAGCTATCTAATTGATATTCAGCGTAAATTACATGTTTGTGGTAATAACCCTGCGTGTGATGGTTATGAAGTAGAAAACGGCGAATTCCGTATCAAAGGTTATGATGGGCCTATTGTCGAATGTGATAAATGTGGTTCAGAAATGCACCTGAAAATGGGTCGTTTCGGTAAATATATGGGATGTACAAACGAAGAGTGTAAAAATACCCGTAAAATCCTTCGTAACGGGGAAGTTGCACCACCGAAAGAAGATCCCGTTTATTTACCTGAATTGCCATGTGAAAAATCTGATGCCTATTTTGTCCTGCGTGACGGTGCTGCTGGTGTATTTTTAGCTGCCAGCACATTCCCGAAATCACGTGAAACACGTGCTCCTTTAGTTGAAGAGCTTGTGCGGTTTAAAGAGCGTCTGCCGGAGAAACTGCGTTATCTGGCGGAAGCACCTGTGGCAGATCCTGAAGGCAATAAGACTATTGTACGTTTTAGCCGTAAGACGAAACAACAATATGTTTCCTCAGAGAAGAATGGTAAAGCGACCGGATGGACAGCATTTTTTGTTGATGGTGCCTGGGTAGTTAAAGAGAAATAATGATTCTGATGCTGGGTTTTCAGTCAGCGCATTGAAATATAATCAGATAGATATTTCTTTTTTTACTTAAAGTATAATTTTTTTTCTGAAAAGCCAGTTTTTGGGACTGGCTTTTTTTTGTTTTTATCTAGAATAAGAGCATAATATTTCAGCAATATGTGCTTAATAATCGTCATTGGCCCTAATTATTTGTTATATATATATACAGCAAGTGTTATAGTAGTTATATGCCTATAAGAATATATTCTATATAGTTATAAGTGAATAACTATTAGCAATATAGAGCTGATTTAAACTACAAAAACATTCGTACATAATGACTACTTAGGGACAGTGCTGATATGAAATTGCAGCAATTACGTTACATTGTAGAAGTGGTTAACCACAACCTGAATGTATCTTCTACGGCGGAAGGATTGTATACCTCTCAACCAGGGATCAGTAAACAGGTAAGGATGCTTGAAGATGAACTGGGGATCCAAATATTTGCGCGTAGTGGAAAACATCTGACACACGTTACCCCGGCTGGTGAAGAGATTGTCCGTATTTCCCGTGAAGTCCTGTCAAAAATTGACTCGATTCGCTCCGTCGCCAGTGAGCATACCTATCCGGATCGTGGTTCTCTGTATATTGCCACCACACATACACAAGCAAGGTATGCTTTACCTCCCATTATTAAAGGTTTTATTAAACGTTATCCTAATGTGTCTCTTCATATGCATCAGGGGTCTCCAACCCAAATTGCAGAAGAAGTCTGTAAAGGCAATAGTGATTTTGCAATAGCAACGGAAGCGCTTCACCTTTATAGTGATCTCATCATGCTGCCTTGTTATCACTGGAATCGTTCTGTGGTAGTCACCAAAGATCATCCATTGGCAGAAAGGCAAAATGTAACTATTGAGGAGCTGGCAGAGTATCCGATTGTGACATACACCTTTGGTTTTACGGGGCGTTCCGAGTTGGATGTTGCTTTTGACCGTGCTGGCATTAAACCTAAAATCGTATTTACTGCGACAGATGCGGATGTTATTAAGACATATGTTCGTTTAGGATTGGGAGTCGGGGTTATTGCCAGTATGGCAGTAGAACCCATTCAGGATAGTGACTTGGTACGAATTGATATGCGTGATAAGTTCAGCTATAGCACAACTAAAATTGGTTTTCGTCGCAGCAGCTTCCTACGTAGTTACATGTATGACTTTATCTGGCGTTTTGCTCCACATTTAACCCGTGATGTTGTGGATAGGGCTATTGCATTGCGGTCTAATGAAGAAATTGAAGAAATGTTTAAGGATATTGAACTACCCATTGTATAAAAAAGTAAAAAGAGCTAATAAGAACCGAGGAAAATAGCAAGAGTTATTTTCCTCGGTTTTTGTCGTTCGTGATTCGTGAATAGTGTCTTTATTTTCTGTGCCCTCTGCGATGTTTAGCTCCTCTGGAACTTCTGTTTCCTGCTTGTGAAGGTGCTGATGAAGCTTGTCCAAAACCGAGTGAATCATAGCTGGGAGGAGCATCATAGCTTGGTGCTTCATAGGAAGGTGCTGAATAGGAGGGGGGGGCTTCATAAGGAGGAGGATTACGTCCAGGTACTGTACTAAATGGAGGCTGCAAACCTCTTCTGTGGAGATTTCTGGTTCTTGGCTGTGTGAGTGGTTGTTGTAAGTTCGATGGCCCTGGAATATCTCCACTTGTGTAGTGTTCATAATATTCTTGTGATGGAATAGGCGCGGACGAGGAAGAGGGTTGTGATTGTGAGAAAAGAAAAATGTTGTATGAAGATTTAAATTTTTCTAATGCTTCATGTTTATCAGAGCAATATGATAGATGAGGTACAATAGAAAACATGTATGTACTTAGATTTATATTGTAGGTATGACCACTCCACAAGATATACCTTCCAGGAATATCTTGTGTGAACCCCATACTTGCCAATAGGCTATGTATCATGTCATCTGATATTTGTGGTTCTTTGGGGATACGTAATTGACTGAAATCATTATATATTATACGTAATGATGTTATTCCATCGGAGCTTCTTGTATATTCCTTAATAAGTCGGTTCTTACGTAACTGCTCGAAATATTTGGCCAAATAAATCATATATCTCTCCACAAAAATTAAAGACAATTACTATGATAAATAGTTATCCAACTATTATCACCAAATAACAAGCAAATTATGCTAATGTATACTTGTTGTTTAGTGTCATCTGACATGTTTTTCTCATTCTGAAATATTATTATGGAGAGATATTTTCTAATAGGTAATAATAATTTAATTTATTCAAAATGATACGAAAAGTGGTTTATGACTCTCCTGTGCCGATACAACGTACTTTCATATAATTAGCGAGTTTTTTGTTATCTTCTGTTTTACTTGCTTGCAAGGCAGTAAAAACACCTTTTTGATCGCCTGGATTTTTATGCTGTCCTAATTTCTCTTTAGCGTGTATTTCATTAATGATGATTTTGAATCCGATAATAGCCTGTTGTTGTTTACTAAGGTACTCTTCTGGCATTAATTCGGTATTTTTCATCAACCCAGGCTCATATTTGTTGACTAATTCTTCTAAAGCCAATTTGGTTTCTTCATAGTTTAAAAATTTTGTGACACCGTAACAATGAACTGCCGTGTAATTCCAGGTTGGAACGGCATGAATGGATTCATACCACGTAGGAGATATATAAGCGTGTGGGCCAGTAAAAACAACTAAAACGTTCTGATTTTCCAACTCTTTCCAATGCGGGTTAGCTTTAGCAATATGACCGTATAAAACACCATTTTCTCCTTCATGAGGATTAAATACAAATGGAAGATGTGTTCCGGTTAAAGAGGGAGAAACTAATAACCCAAAACTATAAGTAGAAATAAATTTAGTGATATCTTCTTGATTTTTCATCTTCATTTTATCAGGTGTATACATGCTTGTGGCTCCGATATAGATTTGTTCAAGCGGTTTAGGAATAGCTGTGAAAAATTGGTACAGTAATTGCGTGGTTTATGTATTCAAGCTGAATTTAAAATTCTCCATTAAAAAAGTTATCTGATCTTTCTATTGATGACTGTTTATTTTTAAGGATAAATCGTTCAAAGGCTGTTTTAATTTCAGGATCTTCTAATGCTTGATAATCAAATAATGATACGCAGGAAGAATAGATAAACTCAACATTAATAGTTTCATTAGAAGCACAATTTGATGTGATTTCTGAATTATTTCTATCAAAATCCAGTTTGTAGAGTTTCATTTTGGGAATATACATCACTTGATCTTCACTCCCAATAGCTTCAATAACACTTGCTAATGTGAGAGTAGAATAATGATCGCTATTTTTTTTCAATCCAAGTCTTATGGCATCTCCTTGTTTTTGCAGGAATTTAGAAAAGCTTTTCATACTTGGGGATTGTGTATTCACAACGATATCCATAATGAGTTGTAGTAAATTTGTTGCAATAGAAAAACCTTTCATAACATGTTGGTATGTCTGTTCTTCAATATTTCGGATACTCACTAATGGTAGTTTGCTCATAACATCACCCCAAAATTGCACATCTGTTCTGTATTGTCGTCCACGAGTATTGGAATATTTGATGATATAATCAGTAGCAATGGAAGAAAGTGTTATTTGGATTTTCTTTATTTCATCCAGTTTTTTCATAACAGCAGATTTATCACTGAGTTGTGAAGTCATGACAAACTGAACAAGGCCATCAGTATCACTGAATCGATGATCAGATAAGGTGAAATGGTCTTCAATATCATAAAAGAAAAATCGCTCGGCCTGTTTTATCTGATCTAAATATTCTTCACGTTTTGTGATAATTTCTTTATCCATAATTCACCTCTAATCATTAATAAGCAGTAATTATTTGTAGAAAATATTCAGGGCACTAAATATCGGTTCCGCTCATCAATAAAACACATCCATTTTGTGGCTGTCATCACTAAAATTTATCAATAAATGAGGATTTACAGAGTGTTAATGAAATGTGTGATAGCTGAACCACAATTATTCACGAATATGTTATGTTTAATGGTGTAACTGATCATAAATATAAGAATGGAGGAGTTATGTCGTTTAAGTTGAAAACGGACTGTGCCTCAACACTTTCCATTAATAGTAAATCCATTAACAGTAAATTCCTTGGCAGTAAAACTTACCATTATTACAGTTTGTCTTTGTTATCCAGGCAATTAGGTGAAATATCCCGTCTTCCGAAATCTCTGAAAGTCCTGCTTGAAAACCTCCTGCGTAACATTGATGGTGATTCTGTTGTTGAAGATGATCTGAAAGCGCTGGTGGCATGGCAACAAAGCGGCCATGCAGAGCGGGAGATTGCTTATCGTCCGGCCCGTGTATTGATGCAGGATTTTACCGGAGTTCCTGCTGTAGTCGATCTTGCAGCGATGAGAGAAGCTGTTTTACGGCTTGGTGGAAATGTTGAACAAGTGAATCCATTATCTCCCGTTGATCTGGTGATTGACCATTCCGTTATGGTGGATAAATTTGGCACTGAACAAGCATTTACAGAGAATGTTAAGATCGAAATGGAACGTAACTATGAACGCTATTTATTTTTGCGTTGGGGGCAAAAAGCGTTCAATCGTTTCCGCGTTGTACCGCCCGGAACGGGGATCTGCCATCAGGTTAATCTTGAGTATTTGGGTAAGGCAGTTTGGTATGAAAATCATAATGGAAAAGATTTTGTCTATCCCGATACATTGGTTGGCACAGATTCTCATACCACGATGATTAACGGGCTTGGTGTGCTCGGTTGGGGTGTTGGCGGAATTGAGGCCGAAGCTGCGATGTTAGGGCAACCTATTTCCATGTTGATACCTGATGTGGTTGGTTTCAGACTGACAGGTAAGCTACGTGAAGGTATTACTGCGACGGATCTGGTTCTGACTGTAACACAAATGCTACGTAAGCATGGTGTGGTCGGTAAGTTTGTAGAATTCTATGGCGATGGTCTGGCTGATTTGCCATTGGCAGACAGAGCAACTATTGCCAACATGTCACCGGAATATGGTGCGACCTGTGGTTTTTTCCCTGTTGATGAAATTACGTTAGATTACATGCAATTAACCGGACGCAGTGAAGATGAAATTGCACTGGTTGAAGCCTATTGCAAACAGCAGGGGTTATGGCGCAATGCAGGTGATGAACCTGTCTTCACCAGTAGTCTGGAGTTAGATATGTCTACGGTGGAAGCAAGTCTGGCCGGGCCAAAACGACCTCAGGATAGGGTTGCATTGAGCGCTGTTCCAAAGGCTTTCCAATCCGCTATGGATCTGGATCTCCAGAAAAAACAAGGGGATCATGCAACTGTACCTGTGACTTTTGATGACCAGACTTTTTCATTACAAGAAGGTGCTGTTGTTATTGCGGCCATCACATCTTGTACAAACACCTCGAATCCCAGTGTCATGATGATCGCAGGTTTACTTGCCAAGAAAGCGGTTGAAAAAGGTTTACAACGGCAACCGTGGGTTAAAACTTCATTGGCGCCGGGATCAAAAGTCGTAACAGAGTATCTGAAACTGGCAGGGTTTATGCCCTATCTTGAAAAGCTCGGTTTTAATCTTGTGGGGTATGGCTGTACCACCTGTATTGGTAACTCTGGGCCATTGCCAGATCCGATTGAGGCGGCGATTAAACAGGCTGATCTGACCGTTGGTGCGGTACTTTCCGGTAACCGGAACTTTGAAGGGCGCATTCATCCTTTGGTCAAAACCAACTGGCTGGCTTCTCCTCCACTTGTCGTTGCTTATGCTCTTTCCGGCAACATGAAGAAGGATCTGACCAGAGAACCAATAGGGCAAGACCGACAAGGCCATGATGTTTATCTGAAAGATATTTGGCCGAATAGCAGAGAAGTGGCTGAGGCAGTCGAAAAAGTCAGAACAGAGCTGTTCCATAAAGAATATAATGCTGTTTTTGACGGTGATGAAGATTGGCAGGCATTAGAGGTTGAAAGTTCAGCCACTTATTCCTGGCAGCAAGATTCAACTTATATTCGTCTTCCGCCTTTCTTCAATAATATGACACCGGAACCCGAGCCGATGACGGATATCCATCAGGCTAATATTCTGGCAATTCTGGGGGATTCGGTAACTACGGATCATATTTCTCCCGCAGGAAATATCAAAGCTGACAGCCCGGCAGGAAGATATTTACAGGAACATGGTGTGGATCCGAAAGATTTCAACTCTTACGGTTCAAGGCGTGGAAATCATGAAGTTATGATGCGTGGAACTTTTGCTAATATTCGCATCCGCAATGAAATGGTACCCGGTATTGAAGGTGGATATACACGTTATATTCCATCACAAACTCAGATGGCCATTTATGATGCAGCTATGCGCTATCAGGAAGAGAAGAAACCGCTGGCTGTTATTGCTGGTAAAGAGTATGGCTCTGGCTCCAGCCGTGACTGGGCGGCCAAAGGAACCAGGCTATTGGGAGTAAGGGTAGTTATTGTAGAATCTTTTGAACGCATCCACCGTTCTAACCTGATTGGTATGGGGGTATTGCCATTAGAGTTTCCGCAGGGTGTCAGTCGCAAAACACTTAATCTGACGGGAGATGAGCGTATTGATATCACCGGATTAAGTGACATCAAACCCGGACAGGTTATTGTGGTAAAAATTACTTATCCCAGTGGTGAGGAAATACGGATTAATACTCGTTGTCGTATTGATACCAACACTGAACTGGCATATTTCTACAATGGCGGCATATTGCATTATGTGATCCGTAATATGTTGAAATAGCAAAAATTAAATAGCGAAAGCAATATCCAGTGATATATATCCAGCAATAAAAGCCACTGAGCTCAAATTTATATAAATAAAGACTGCGCCCACACCGACGCAGTTTTTATTTTTCACAGTTTTTATTTCCTTACAGAAAGGATATTAACTGGATTTGGATAATAAATGTCCCATTAAACGAGCTTTTGTATCCAGGTAGTAAGCATTATTGGGATTACGCCCGACAACCAGTGGCACTCGTTCGACAATGTTAATGCCTGCTCCTAGCATAATCTCAATTTTTTGTGGATTATTTGTCAGAAGACGAATAGCACGAACATCCAGTAACTTATACATGTCTGAACACAGAGTGAAATCCCGCTCATCAGCGGCAAAACCTAACTGATGGTTGGCTTCGACAGTATCAACGCCTTGATCTTGTAATGCATAGGCGCGAATTTTATTCAACAGGCCAATATTACGACCTTCTTGACGGTGATACAGCAGAACACCCCGGCCTTCCTTGCTGATTTGTGACAGAGCAGCCTCTAACTGAAAACCACAGTCGCATCTTAAGCTAAATAAAGCATCTCCTGTCAGACATTCTGAATGGATGCGGGATAAAACAGGGTCATCGCCTGAAATGTCACCATACACGAGAGCAACATGGTCACGACCTGTTTCTATCTCTTCAAATCCAATCATCATAAATTCGCCCCAGGGAGTGGGCAACTTAGCTTCAGCTACTCGTTTTAGCTGCATTTTTGTATTCATATGTTGATTTAGCTCGTTATATCCCCGTCGTTTTTCAAGCCACAGTTTGTTGACGGTGTTCGTTCATCTGGTCACACAGTTATCTATATCTATCATATAGCTATCTACGCTCCCGGAGATTTGTTCCTTTACCGTCACGCTGCATCTTGAATTCCATAGGGTATAAATATTGTGATACTCAGAACAATACCAGTTTGGAAATCAGCTAAAACTGCGCAAAATTTTCTCTGATTACAGCGCATGTACGCGCTCGGATTATAACAGAAATTATGTTTTTGTCCGTAAAGAAAGACGGTTGCAGAGAACACATGAGAGAAATTAATTACAGTAATTTAGCATGCTAAACTATAAACGTATTTTGGGAGAAAGGTTAGATGTTGTCATTCCAATATAATGACGGAATTGCGAGGGAGCGAAGTAGAATATTGTCACAAAAAAGGAGAAATATTGGTTTGATGCAATAAAGTGCTTCCTTTGCGTAGACGAGAAATGCTAATTTAGCAAGCCATTATGTCTGTTATTTGGTATATTAATCAGCAACAATCGATAACAGGAAACAATGTGAAATATTTTCTGATCTTATTACTGGCACTGGTTGTTTTTGTTATCTCAGTTACACTGGGAACGAATAATAATCAAGTAGTAACATTTAATTATCTGATTGCCAAAGGCGATTATTCGATATCTACGCTGCTGGCGGTATTGTTTGCTATCGGTTTTGCTCTTGGATGGGGAATTTGTGGGGGATTTTATCTGCGTACCAGTCTGTCACTAAGACGCGCCAAACGTAAAATTAAGCGTCTGGAGACTCAGTTGGAACAACCGATTGAGCTATCTGCCAAAGAACAAGCCGCTAAAACTGCTTCTTCAGTAGTTTTAAACAAGGAATAATTCTCTATGTTAGAGCTGTTGTTTCTGTTGCTTCCTATTGCTGCAGCTTATGGTTGGTATATGGGACGCAGAAGTGCTCAACAAGATAAGCAGCAATCTGCAAACCGCTTGTCGCGTGAATATGTTGATGGTGTTAATTTTTTACTCTCCAATCAGCAAGACAAGGCGGTTGATCTATTTCTTGATATGCTAAAGGAAGATAGTTCAGCGTTTGAAGCACATTTAACGCTGGGAAATCTGTTCCGTTCTCGTGGTGAAGTTGAAAGAGCCATCCGAATTCACCAATCCCTTATGGAAAGCGCCTCTCTGACATTTGAACAACGCTTGCTCGCTATTCAGCAGCTTGGAAGAGACTATACAGTGGCAGGGCTGTATGACCGTGCAGAAAATATGTTTGTTCAGTTAGTCGATGAAAAGGATTTTCGTGAAAATGCGTTTAACTCTTTACTAACTATTTATCAATCAACCAGCGACTGGAGCAAAGCTATTGATGTCGCTGAAAAATTGGTCAAATTGGGTAAACAGCAGTTTCGGGAAGAGATTGCCCACTTTTATTGTGAATTGGCTCTGCAAGGTATGGGAGAAAAGGATTTCAGTAATGCCATTGGGTATTTGAATAAAGCAGCTCAGACAGATAAGCATTGTGCCCGTGTTTCTATCATGCTCGGCCGTATTTATATGGCACAAAAAGAGTATCTCAAAGCGATTGAGGTACTTAAACGCATTCTTGAACAGGATAAACAGTTAGTCAGCGAATCTCTGCCGATGTTGCAGGAGTGTTATCAAAATCTTGCTCAACCAGAAGAGTGGGAAACTTTTATTCGGCGCTGTGTAGAAGAAGATTGCGGTGCAATTGCAGAACTTCATTTGGCTGATATTATTGAGAAAAAAGAGGGGCGTGATATCGCCCAAAATTACATTAACCGTCAATTGGAAAGCCACCCGACAATGCGTCTATTTTATCGCCTGATGGATTACCATTTGGCGGACGCAGAAGATGGCCGTGCCAAAGAAAGTTTGATCCTTCTGCGTAATATGGTAGGTGAGCAGATCCGCACTAAACCAGATTATCGATGCTATAAATGTGGCTTTACTTCTCGCTCATTTTATTGGCATTGTCCTTCATGTCGTTCGTGGGACACCATCAAACCCATCCGTGGTTTAGATGGTCAGTGACAGTGTCACGATTATTGATGGCACCTTTCGACATGTTTTTTCATTTATGAAGTTTTCATTCACGAAATAAAGTTTATTAGTTAATTAAAGGCCGAAGAATGACATCTCATACAGCTCAAACTTTAGATAAACAGATTGAGTCCCCTGTTGTTGTTGCATTGGATTATGATAATCAGGATGCCGCACTGGCATTCGTCGATAAGATTGATCCACAGTATTGTCGTCTGAAAGTGGGTAAGGAGATGTTTACATTGAATGGCCCACAATTTATTCAGGTATTACATCAACGTGGTTTTGACGTGTTTTTGGATCTCAAGTTTCATGATATTCCTAACACAACTGCAAGAGCTGTGGCTGCGGCGGCAGAATTGGGGGTTTGGATGGTCAATGTTCACGCCAGTGGCGGGGAGAGAATGATGACCGCAGCTAAAGAGGCTTTATTACCTTATGGTAAAGATGCCCCGTTGTTAATTGCTGTAACTGTTTTAACCAGCATGGAACAATTTGACCTGTTGGGAACAGGTATTGATGTTACACCAGCACAACATGCTGAACGTCTGGCAAAATTGACCAAACAATGTGGTTTAGATGGTGTCGTTTGTTCAGCCCATGAAGCTCAGCAATTGAAAGCGGTATGTGGTCAGGAGTTCAAACTGATTACACCGGGTATTCGCCCTGAAGGTTCAGATGCCGCAGACCAACGCCGTATTATGACGCCACCACAAGCTGTTCAGGCAGGTGTGGATTACATGGTAATCGGTCGTCCGATTACTCGTGCTGAAAATCCCGCACTGGCATTACAGAAAATTAATCAGTCTATTGGGATTGTCCATGGATAATAATTCTCGCCTGGTGTATTCGACAGATTTTGGTCGCATTCAAGAAGAAAAAGTGACTCCTGCTCGTCCTAAAGGTGATGGTATCGTGCGTATTCAACGTCAAACCAGTGGGCGTAAAGGGAAAGGGGTTTGTGTGATCACAGGTATTGATGCTGATGACCAAACGCTTACCAAACTGGCAGCAGAATTGAAGAAAAAATGTGGTTGTGGTGGCTCCGTTAAGGATGGTGAAATTGAAATCCAGGGTGATAAGCGTGATTTGCTGAAGCAATTGCTGGAAGCGAAAGGCATGAAAGTGAAATTAGCGGGTGGCTGATTTAGTTTCTCATCCTTACCTCATACGCATTTCGTAAATCCTCACAAGCTATGCAGTAAATTAATTGTGTAGCTTGTCATAGCGGCCTATTGACTCAATCAAAATTCAATGCGTTTCATATCTCAAAGTTAAATATTAATTATTCAATTAGATTATCTATTATGAGAAGATTTTAACATTTTAAAATTCATACTATTTAGCACACCACTGACATTTAGTTAGTTTAAAAGGTTACTATATATGATAGAAATACGTGAAATTGATAGAGATAATTTGTTTGATATATGCGAATTAACATCAAATAAAGATGGTATTGGAACTGTGATGGAAGAATATATTTGTTGCAATGCTATTTCAATTGCTGAAGCCAAATTTTTTCCTGAATTTGAACCAAAGGCCTTATATCATAATGGAATATTAATTGGTTTTTTTATGTATAAACATATAGAACAGAAACCACAGGAAGTGGAAATTTGTCGATATATGCTTGATTACAAATTCTTAGGAAAAGGGCTAGGAAGAATGACATTTGAAGCGATATTATCTTACTTTAAAGAAACAGGAATTAAAACTGTAACTTTGATGATAGATGATGATAACCTAATTGCTAAAAAACTTTATACTTCTTCTGGTTTTGTTTTCACGGGAAAAGTTTTAAAAGAAGAGTATTATTACAGTTTAGATATATAAAAATTTTTCTGATTTAGGATTACATGTGGCTAATATAAGGAATGAGGCGCAGGCGCCTCATTCTATTTGATCTCGATAGCTTCTACATACTTCTTTCAAAGTTTCTCAAATAACGTCAGACATCAATCTTTTAAAATCAGAAGACGATAATTTGGATCTGAGATAATTTCTGATTCTTCAAATGGTAAATGTAACCATTGTTTAGCCTTATAGAAACGAGTGGCGTCACTATAATGCGGCGAAGCAGGATCATCTGACAATGAGGTTAATAATGCAGTATAAGCCTCTACTTTATTATTTGGAAAGCTAATAAGCTGTAAGTAACTGTTGCCAAAGATATCGAGTTTTGTATCATCGATTTGTTTTATACAAGCGATAGTGAAATACCCGATTTCACCACAGCCACCATATAAAGGAACACGATTATTTCCTCGTGGTAAATATAAATAGTCACCCCGTTGCGCATCCAGTGATAATCCACGGTGATTTAAATCCAACACGGTGGATCCCAGTGCTTGCCGGAGTGTTTCTGTTATATCAGCATGGAGCTTACGTGGTGTATTTAATGGATCATTTTTGTTAAAGGGAATGGCAAATAAAATATGATCCGGTAAATCCAGCAGACGATCCCAAACACCATCCCAAATATGTGCCCCTCGTGCGGTAATATTACCACTATTATCCCAAGTCTTTAGAATATGGCAGGCTGTGGTTATATTAACGCGTTGCGGAGAGGAGTAGGTTATGTCATTCAGAGGGTCATGTTGTATATCGACCAGCGGTGAGTGACAGGCTTTTTCTAACAGTTGGGATTTGAATAATTCAGCAGTCAAAACGCGACTGTTTAAAACCATTTTCTGGAGTACTTCATTATTGATGAATTTCCCCGGATACTGATCATGACCTTTCAAACGTTCTTGTACCATGATATGGCCTAAGCGTGTACGCATACTGACAGGTTTATTACCATCGGGGCCAAAGATGACAGGATAACCCGTTAAAGGTGCTTGGGGATTGGTAAGCCAATAACTGTCGTTCATATTGGCGACATAATCAGTACGCAGCAAATTAGGCATTCGCGCTGGTCCTACAGCACCTGCTTGAACTGAATCAGGGTCACTCTGCCAATCACAGAAACTGTGTGAACCGTCAAAAAATGGGATCCCCGGAGCTAATCGGGCAGCCAAGATTTGGCGGGATTTGGTGGTACAAATTTTCATTTGCTCTGGGGAAACATTAGGGACGACCCCCATATCCGCATACCAGGCCTGATCACTGCCACGACCCACGGCGACGGTATTCACCCAAGGCATAGCCGCTTCTTGCTGTTGGATAGCAATAAATTCGTCAAGAGAACGGGATTGACCCCAGCGTAACCAGTTTCGCCATAAGCGGAAATTGTCTTGATTGATATCGCGAACTGCAAATGCTTTTTCTGTGTCCCAACGTAGTGGGGAAAGATTCACCAGTGGCCCATATTCTGACTTATACAATGTGCGGGTAACGGGAATCAAAGCGCCAGAATCTTGTTTAACTTGAACGGTAATGGTGTTGGCTTGCATTTTTATTTTTTTACCATCACGGAGGTAACTTAATGGATCATCAGGTGCCAGACTGAGTTCATAAAACCCCATGCGAGCCGTTACCGAATTAGTGTGACTCCATGCAATATCCTTGTTAAAGCCAATTTGGATAATGGGAATCCCTAAGAATGACGCCCCACTGACATTGATTTCACCAGGGATTGTAAATTGAGCTTGGTAGAAACGGTCTGGGCCAAACCAAAACCAATGCGGATTGCCAAATAATAGAGGGGAGTCTGAATGAGTGGCTTGTGTTCCAAATCCATAAACATTACTGCCAATGCCTCTATTTACCAATCTGTTCAAACGAAATGAAGCTATCGACATCGGTAATTCTGAGGTTGAAATATCCGTAGTTGATAAAGTCGTGGGAGGTTGGGCACTGACAATGTTAGTTAACATAAGGCTATACCCTTCTGCAAATAACACAGCATTCATACGTCGATAAATATCTTGTTCACTGATTGGCTGGACCCAGGCCTTATTGCGACAAGCCTGATGAGCCGTGCTATGAAGGGGTAATTCGTGCAGGTATCGGTTATAACCAGCCGTAAAGCCGGAAACAAGTTGTTTGATCTTTTCAGGTTGGGCTTGAATCATACGCTCCAGCATATCTTCTGAAAGAATATGGCGGTGATAAAAATCAGAATCCAGATTTTTCACTTTATTTGTTATCCCTTCATAAACCAGTGTGGTTTTTCCGCCAAAATATCGGGATCGTTCGCCACGATAAGTCAGAAAGGAATCTGCCATAGTACAAAGATTATCCTGTGCCTGAACATAACCATAGCCATAACCTAATCCAACCCAATTTTTGGCTTTAATATGTGGAATGCCTAAACTGGTGCGACGTATTTCTGCATATTTATCCAAATGACTATTAACTTGTGTCGCAGGAGCGTGATGAAGACAGCCCCCCAATAAGCTTGAGCTAAAAATGAAGGTAATCATTTTAAGGCAGGATTTTATTTTTATCGTTTCAAATATCATGTTTCTTTTTCCTAAATGCCTTTTCAAAAT
>NZ_CAWMEB010000333.1:0-444 GCF_963866145.1 Xenorhabdus sp. NBAII XenSa04 | reverse complement strand
CCAGCTCTAAACGTGCCAGCAGATATTTAGCGTGGATAGCTGCTGAGCGACCATTATTTTTGCCGCTTCTTTGGGTGACTGTAATTGAGTAAGTTGTCCCATTGGGTGGTGATTTCGGCCAGTGTGTGCTCATGTTGATCCCGGTTTGGAACTTCCGGCATGGCCTGACTGGGAAAACTGAGTGATAAGCTTAACAGACCAATAATCGAAGATTTTATCCTGCTGAACCGACGGGATTGGATTTTTTGCACGTGTAAATAGTGCCAGAGTCAGGTTTCCATGATGCATTTTGATTATTTCTTAATTATTTCCCTTTTTCTGATTATGTAATTCTCACGATGAGAAAAAGAATTAAACGCAGTATTTAACGTGCTTTTTCTGCATGTGACCCTTTCATCATTAATGAAAAGGGTCACAATCCGTAGTGCAAAAAATCCAATCCCG
>NZ_CAWMEB010000332.1:0-202 GCF_963866145.1 Xenorhabdus sp. NBAII XenSa04 | reverse complement strand
ATTCCTTTAGTTTTTGCCACCAAATCCAGCCCATCACCATAGTTCGGGGTATCACACTGGCGGCAATGCCAGTTGCCATTATGATGATCATCAATAAAGTGAAAACGGTCAGTGCCACCGCAGACAGGACAAGCACCATGTTTTCCCTTTGCGGGAATATCGATGCCACAGGCAGGCAATAAATTTTCCCAATGATACATAG
>NZ_CAWMEB010000331.1:0-677 GCF_963866145.1 Xenorhabdus sp. NBAII XenSa04 | reverse complement strand
TTGTTTCTGGTTCGCAGAAACAAGGCAGTTTTATCCCGATCACTGAGATTACCGGAACACCGGACACAATCATCATTACCGAAGGTTACGCTACAGCTTTAACTGTCAGCCAACTACATAAAGGGGTAAAACTGCCTTGTTTCTGCGAACCAGAAACAAGGTGTTTTTCGCCGTTCGGCTTGATGGTCTGTGCGCCCGTGACTGTACCGTCCAGCATTTGAGTGACCAGCAATAACGAACCGTCCTTTAACAACCTCTGATTGGAGCATTGCAACCAGTTTTGTGATACGTTCTGAGATCGGTTTAGGGATATGAGTCGTCGTTTTGGCTGGCTTGGGTTCTGGCAAAGGCAATGCCAGAGCATCTGCAACAATTTTTGCCGCCTCAAAAATCGAAATCCGGTTGATTTTTGCTACTAAATCCAGCCCATCACCATAGTTCGGAGCATCACACTGGCGGCAATGCCAGTTGCCATGATGGTGATCGTCGATAAAGTGGAAACGGTCAGTACCGCCGCAGACAGGACAAGCGCCATGTTTACCCTTTGCCGGAATATCAATACCACAGGCAAGAAGCAGATTTTTCCAGTAATACTGGGCGGATTTTTTCACAGTTTGGATAAATTCGAGCGGTTTTTGTTCGTCTGTTTTATCTGAAGATGTAAATTTAGGGTGAGT
>NZ_CAWMEB010000330.1:0-203 GCF_963866145.1 Xenorhabdus sp. NBAII XenSa04 | reverse complement strand
ATAATAAATATCAGCTCAGTCGCCGGACGCAAAACTTTTCCTAACCATACTGTTTATGTTGGTACCAAATTTGCTGTACATGGAATGAGTGAGAATTTAAGAGAAGAGCTTTCAAAGCACAATATAAGAGTCACAATAATTGCTCCTGGTGCAGTCGAAACTGAGCTATTAAGCCACACATCTGATAAAAAAATAAAAGAAGA
>NZ_CAWMEB010000329.1:0-715 GCF_963866145.1 Xenorhabdus sp. NBAII XenSa04 | reverse complement strand
TAAACTCTTTATGCTTTGGTAAAAATTAGTTAAATAGTCTGACTAATTTATTGGGTTAACGGTTTAATAATGAAGGAAGACACATGCTGAGAATTGATTTAAATGTTCCCGACGATGAATACGAAAAGGTACGGAAACTGGGCGCGCACTGGGATGCGGCAGCCCAAATCTGGTATATCGACAACCGTTTTGACCCGACCCCGTTTATGAACTGGTTACCGTTCTACAATATCCATGCTGAATGCTGGTATCTGGCCCAAACCCGGACGCCGTGCCCGCACTGCCATCAACACACCATCGTCACGGCGTTTATGCTGCCTGCCGGACACCAGCTACTGGAAGCGGATAACGGCGATGAACCCGGCACGGAAGTGGACTACTCAGAGCAAGACAGCCCGGCGTTTCTGTTTTATATCGCCGATATTCCCACTATTGTGCGCAGCGTGTTGCCTGGTTTTCATCACACCCTGCGCAAAGCGGTCAGCCAACGGCTGCGCAGGCAGCACTGGATAAACCATTGCGAACACTGTGGCGCACAGCAGGATGATACCGACCTGTTTGCGGAAGTCGGTGGGGCATTTTTCCCGACTTCCAGGGAGCAAGCGGCAGCGATTCAGCTTCACCGTATTGATCAGCCCTTTGTGGGATATTGTGAAGATATCTCGCATCATCACTATCATTTCGACCCGAAGCAAGATATTAATTCGGTGTTCAA
>NZ_CAWMEB010000328.1:0-203 GCF_963866145.1 Xenorhabdus sp. NBAII XenSa04 | reverse complement strand
ATAATAAATATCAGCTCAGTAGCCGGACGTAAAAATTTTCCTAATCATACCGTTTATGTTGGTACAAAATTTGCTGTACATGGCATGAGCGAGAATTTAAGAGAAGAACTTTCAAAGCACAATATAAGAGTCACAATAATTGCGCCTGGTGCAGTCGAAACTGAGCTATTAAGCCACACATCCGATAAAAAAATAAAAGAAGA
>NZ_CAWMEB010000327.1:0-1022 GCF_963866145.1 Xenorhabdus sp. NBAII XenSa04 | reverse complement strand
GCCAAAACGGCGCAGGTGATTGGTAACTTTAATACCTTGATTATGCTGCGGGTACGGGATAACCGGACGGCAGAACTGCTCACCAGCCAGTTGCCGGAAGTGGAAATCTATAGTAAGACACTGGTCTCAGGGCATTCCGACATTGCGGATGTCGAACAGGGACAGGATGTTACCTCGTCCACGCAGGACAGGGTCGGCACAGTCAAAACACCATTAGTGACACCTGCTGAGATGATTAACCTGCCGAAAGGGCAGGCATTTGCACTATTGGAAGGTGGCCAGTTGTGGAAAATTCGTATCCCGTTACCCACTGGGGATGACGATGATGTCCTGATGCCCGACAGTTTGCAAAAAATCGCGGAGCAGATGCGACGGCACTACCGCACTAGCGAAGCCTGGTGGGAAGAGAAAGCGTAAAGCATAATGGCACAGTCAGAACCGGCTTCCCGTCAATCCATTCAACCACCGCGCAAGCATGGTCTGCTGTATCGTGTGTTATGGGAATGGCCGTGGCAAATCGCGGGGTTTATTGTGATGTCCTGGTTATTCAGCCTGTTACTGGAATATCTCGGCATGACTTTTTTCTGGCCGGAACAGGGGGCTTCTCACAGCCAGACGATAATGAAAACAGAGCTACAATTTTTATCCACCGAATTTACCCGGAGCCTGCTGTTATCTGAACCTTCACAAACGGTCTCTGACTGGCTGGAACAGGCGTATCAATGGCTGTTTGTGGACAGTGGTTTTATGCACTGGATACAGGGGCAACACCAATATCAGCTCAATAGCCGCAATGATTTTCTGCGTGAATTCAATGCTGTATTGCAGGGGGTATCGGGTTATTTACGGGAATATTGTCTGGCTGCCGTGTTTATCACGATGGTGACGCTGATCCGGCTGGCGATCCTGATGCTATCCGTTCCGTTGTTTGTGATGGTGGTTTTGGTCGCGCTGGTTGATGGATTAGGGCGGCGGGACTTACGGCGTTATGGGGCGGGGTATGAATCCAGTTTTGTTTATCA
>NZ_CAWMEB010000326.1:0-1155 GCF_963866145.1 Xenorhabdus sp. NBAII XenSa04 | reverse complement strand
CTGTCTGGGTAAACAGAGACAGTTATGTGGCGCCCCGCACGGCACTGGAAACCCAACTCTGTACTATTTGGCAGGACATATTAGGGCTGGAACGGGTTGGTATTGAGGATAACTTCTTCCGTATCGGGGGCAACTCCCTGACCGCGGTTAAGCTGACCGCCGCCATTCGCCGGGTTTTGGCAACCGAGGTCTCACTGGCGCAATTGTTTGAACTGAAAACTATCGCTGGCCTGATAACCCGGATGGAACAACAGACCTATACGGTTATCCCCCACCTGCACCGGGAGCACTACCCATTATCGTTTGCCCAGGAGCGGATGCTGTTTATTGAACAGTTTGAACAAGGCTCTGATGCCTATCATATTCCTTATCTGGTTCAGTTGGATAATGAGGCCTGTCTGCCATTATTAGAAACCGCCATTAACCGGCTGGCTGAACGCCATTCAGTGATGAAAATGGTCTACCACAGTGATGACACCGGCCAGATTTATCAGCAAATATTGCCTGAAAACCTGGTTATCACATCCCAGCCCTGTGACGATATCAATACGCTTCTGAACACCGTTCGCGCTGAGATTGCCACGCCATTTGATTTAACCACAGAGTCCAGTCTGCGCCTGCGTCACTATCCGGTTTCTGACAGCCACTATTTATTACTGTTATGGCACCATATCGCCATTGATGGCTGGTCAATTAATATCTTTATGCATGAACTGGCGGAAATTTACCAGTCTTTACAGGAAAAGCGGGACAGCCAGCTTCCTGCCCTGGATATCACCTATGGAGATTACGCCGCATGGCAACGCGACTATTTACAAGATGACATACGTGAACGCCAGCTTGCCTACTGGCAACAGACTTTAGCCGGCCATGAATCAATGACTTTGCCAACCGATTACCCCAGACCGGCTCAGGTGAATTATCAGGGACGGGATTTCAGTTTTGTGCTGGACACCCGGCTTTCTGAACAGCTACGAGCACTGGCAAAAACACAGGAGACGACCCTGTATACCGTGCTGCTCAGTGCCTTTTATGTCACGCTGGCAAAATTATCCGGGCAAAACGATATCGTACTGGGGACACCCACCGATAACCGCCATCATGCCCAGACTCAGCCCCTGATTGGCATGTTCGTCAACTCACTGGTCTTAAGGG
>NZ_CAWMEB010000325.1:0-485 GCF_963866145.1 Xenorhabdus sp. NBAII XenSa04 | reverse complement strand
GTTTTTTCCGCATATTATAACGTGCACTTCAAAAATAATAGCAAAACTGTCAAAGTAGCCATTGCACGTAAAACATTCCAATGTATGTATGATCCCGGACCATCAAATGACATAATCTTACTTCCTCAACAAGAAATAAACTTTAGCTTAAAAGATAAAAATGATTTCTTTTATGATTGCCTTTTATCGGATAAATGGGTTACATGGACTATTCTATATCATACTTGGTCACAACACTGCGAAGTAAAATTGCGCACAGCATACATTAATATGATGACAGGCTGGCTTACTTATTTTACGCCTGATCCTGCGGATACAAAATGCGAGATTCCTATTAAATTTATTTGTGACGGCAGTGAATCAAATTGTAAGCATGGATATTCAAGTCATGATGGAGCGCAGATCACTATGGAAATAACTGAATGATTTTTATTTCTATTAATAATAGTGACTAGTGATTTTATCATATATAAGAAGAAATTAAA
>NZ_CAWMEB010000324.1:0-207 GCF_963866145.1 Xenorhabdus sp. NBAII XenSa04 | reverse complement strand
CACCACGGGAGCAGCATCTTCCAGCATATACGCCAGCCGCTCAGCCGGATAAGCCGGATCGAGTGGTACATAGGCGCCGCCGGCTTTGAGGATAGCCAGTAAACCTACCACCATTGCCGGGCTGCGTTCAGTACAAATTGCTACCCGGTCATCGGGCCGTACGCCTAATTCAATCAGGTGGTGCGCCAGACGGTTAGCGCGACAGTT
>NZ_CAWMEB010000323.1:0-74997 GCF_963866145.1 Xenorhabdus sp. NBAII XenSa04 | reverse complement strand
CAGTCGGCTATTCATTACGCTTTGAAACGACGGCGGCTCAGCCGTAAAAAAAACGTTAAAACACCCTCGCGCTAACCCTCAGTTCCGTCAGGCGTTTATTGAGCGCCTCAGTGACTATGAACAGACAGGTAAACCGATTATTTATCTAGATGAAAGTGGTTTTGCGCAATCGATGCCACGTCTACATGGCTATTCGCGAAAATACCTTCGTCACCCTGAGTGTATTTGCCAGAAACATTAATGCAGGTGTCTTTCATGCATGGGTGACGCAAGATTGACTGCCAAAGCTCCCACACGGTGCCGTGATCGTCATGGGCAATGCCCCTTTCCATAAACGCAATGACACGATACAAGCGATAGCAGATTAGCAGATAACCGATGTCAGTTAGAATGGCTTCCGCCTTACAGTCCGAATTTGAACCCTATCGAACATAAGTGGGCCGACGCAAAAGCGAAAAGAAGACGAGAAAGATGTTCAGTGGATGAGCTGTTTATGGAACACATAGAATGTGTCAATCTATATTGATTTAGATATATCTGGACATGCATGAGGCAATAAGGGATATCACCGACTATTTAGGCGGGTATTACAACTACATCCGTCCTCATAGCTTTAATGGGAGAATTTCTCCGGCTGAATACGAAAGACAGTGGAAAGTGGCTAAAAATGTGTCCGAAATGACCTGCGTTTATAAATACCCGAATCTGCATTTATCTTCGCCAACCTACATTCCATTTTCTCCGAACCACAATAACTGAAAATGAAACCCCAAATAGAGTGTGTAGGCAGAGTATCCGCGAAACAGTAGAAACTCACTCAATGTACTGGCTGAAGCGCAGGAGATAACCATCCGGATCTTGCACCAGAAATTCTCTCTGGCAGGTTACCGTCTCTCCAATACTGTAGTAGTTATCCCGGAGATTCCGAAACAGCGGTACGCCATGTTCTTCCAGGCGGGCAAGCACGAGCTCAATATCGTCTACCTCGATTTGGAAATTAACACCCCGGCCTAACGGCCTGACGAGTTCTGCCGTGTTCCATCCTTCAACATGATATTGCTCGAGCATCAATTGCGCCTTGCCGAGACAGATGTAGGCAAAATCGGGATCGCTGCGTCTTATCATGACGGTAAAGCCGAGTATGTCAGCATAAAAGCGCAGGGAGGCGAGAAAATCCGTTACGGTCAACTCGGGAACCATACGGTTCCAGTAAGGTCCTTTCTGGTCAGTCATTGTACGTATCCTTTTTTGATTGACACAGTATACATCAGGTGATTTGCCCCCACACGCGTTATTCGTGGCCGGGATGTTATGGTAAATCAGGTAACTGAAACTGGATTGTTATTAAACAAGTGTGGTTGGATACGTTCTATTTCTGGCATTCTGGCTGATGGAACTCAGCGTTCTTGATCTCATCAGGTCGGTAGTCGCTCGTAACCGCCCTAAGTCCTATGGACGGTTCAGGGCCAAAAGCGGACGTTCATAGAGTTGGAGCTTCAACTGGGGCAATGTCAACCCATAATAACTCTGAGTTATCAATTAAACTTGGGGCCATTCACTCCAGCGGTGGAATGATTTTTTTGATGATAAATAGCTTGGCATTCACTGAGTAAATCATTTTCAAACTCAGTAATATAATAGAAGCCAACATATTAAACATAAGATGCTCTGTTGATTTTGACACTGTTGCAAAGTTTTGCTGGAGATGATTCCCCTACCACATTTTGTTATTTCTATTACTACAAACGCAATATGTTGTGACAATCGAGCTTCATTTTTTATAGAAATCAAACTTTGCAACAGTGTTATTTAATTTGGTTTTAAGCTTCTTGCTTCGTGGCCGCAAGAACAATTTCTCTGATACAGATATTTTGAGGTTGTCTGTAAGCATAATTTATAGCCTTAGCTATACCAATTTGCACTCACCAATAAATGACCTTATTGTGTATGGCTTTTTCTTGCTTTTTCAGGGGAAAAATACACTCATCGCTTTTTCATCACATACCGGAATTAAAAGGCATGAATGCCGGATTTTCGCTATTTTTTTATTTCTGCCTTTCTGGCAGTCTGATAAGGGCTTATTGCGTGATGCTTTCCTCTGAATATGAACACGATAGCCCTGTTCCTTCAGCGCACGTTCACGCATCTGGCTGGCATAACAGCCGCAGTATGCAGCTGTGTGATTAAGATCAGTGCTGTCTTGCTTCAAAGCAAGAACAAACTATTTTTTATCTGACTGGAGGAAATCGAAATAGTCAGGTGTGACAAGAATTGGAATGAATTGCCCATTAGACAGTGATGAATTGGAGACATCTGATAATCTGAATTTCATTTCTTTACCCAGAGCAACTCGACTAAATACTATCGGGTAATCTTTAATTTTCGAACTTGTCATATACGTTCCTAGACTGACAAGTGTTGGCAGTGGTTTTGCCCCTTTCTCAACAATTACACTCATTTTGATATCAAGTTTACCGATATCTTTTTTTGCTTTTTTGACTCTCTCAAGCACATGTGAATCAATCATAACTCCAGCAAAAACATCTTCATGCGAATAGACATAAAAATTAGCACCATCGAATTGAGCCCCTTTTTCTGTATATGCCCCAACTTCAACAGGAACAGTAAAATGTGCATAGGAATCAAATTTCTTGCGATAGCATTCCACATATTCAGCATTTTTAAAAATCGTGGGGACTTTCTGTTTTAATTCGATGAGGTTCTTTGATTCTTTCCGTGAGTCTTCATAGTCATTACACCCTGACACTTCAATATCAATATCACCTTTAACCAGTTTATGTTCAACCGCGGTGAGGTCATCCGTATTCACTTTCGTTTCAACATCCACTTTACAGCCAGAAAGGATGAGTACTGGGCTTGCAACTACTAACCATTTTTTCATTTTAAATACCTTTATATCATTAAAGTATGTCCATATCATTATTATATTTAATCACAAAAAGTTCATAAAATTCACTATGTTTGTGACACCGCAAGCCGCTCGTTATAACGATTAGTCATGACAATCTCCCACAGGTCAAACACCTCTTCCAAATCTATTGACGTTTTGAGTTTGGCGAGAATGGCGTAATCGCCAATTTTCGGCGCATTGGACAGCGGATATTTCGCCAGAATTTCATGCCCGACCGTCGTTGGCAGGCGGCTGATAATAAAAATGTGTTCATCACGGTCGGCATCTGTGATAGTGATAGGCCGTAGCGTAGGGTGTCATCAGAAATTAAGACTATGCTGTGCCATTTTTGATCCCTTAAAGTGATGGCACAGCAGCTTGTGTTTAAGTTCGGGTGTTCAGGCCGATAGGAATGATTTTAACGGGTTACAACCCCGTTATGCTACCGACTATTTTTTCTTGGTATTCGTTGACTAACAAACGCATCAAATTCACTGTCTGGATTTGAAGATTGAGGGTAGTACCACTTATACAAACCATAGGCGGTATCATGCCTCAGCTGTCTGTCCGCCTCCTCTGAATAATAGTGACCACCTCTATCTGTCCTATCAATAAAATAACGGCTTATATTGGGTATTGAACGGAATTGCGTCGTTGGATATACTCTTGTACCCCCTAACGAGCCTTTAACTGGCATATTGATATGATTAGCTAATGCTTGAGCAAGCCCATTTGCTCCAGAGTGGCAAGCTATTATTCTGACACATTGGATGTTTTGTCCTCTGTTTTTTATATCAGTTAATAATGCATTGACTGTTTTGCAAAAAACATTCAAATTCATTCCAAGATTATACATACATGCTCCAGCAAATAATATTGAACTACCCACTGGAGATCCGTGTCCTACAATATTGAGCCTATATCCAGGCTTATGTTTTGGTTTGTCTAAAAAATAATGAAATCGCTTCTCTTGATGAAAATTCACTTCAGTCGTTTTCTGCATCAACACATCATGAGTCATTGCGATAATATTGGAAATTGTGTGACGATACTGTCCCATACCCCCTCCTACATTCAATTCAGCTTTTAATACGTGGCAGATCTATGGGGTATGAATGAATGGGGGCATGAATGAGTGAAAACAGCGAAAACCAAATCAAATTATTAAATGAGAAATTAGCTCAAAATGCCCCACATATGCCCCAAGCTGTAAACAGTATTTAACTAATATATCAATTGGTTATCATATCATACCTGCATATTCATCACTTCACGATACGCACTATCCAGCTTATTCTTGACCTGAATACCCAATTGTAATGAGATACTCGCTTTCTGCATATTGACCATCACATCATTCAATTCCACACCTGGTACACCTAGAGTGAAATCTTGTGCCAGTTTAGTCGCATTCACGCGGTTTTGGTTTATTTTTTCTACCGCGGCGGTAAGATGACTGGCAAATCCTTCCTTTACCGGCATAGGCTTAGCGATATTGGCTGCTTGTAGTGCCTGCGTCTGCATTTGTTGTAGTACACCTTCAATTGCCTGAATTGACATAAAAACCTCGTGTTAAATCACCCTATTGGTTACGTGATTAAATGCCATATTAGCCGTGGGCTGGTTGGCAGTTTTTCCAGGCAGCCACCGTAACATAGCCCTTTCAATCTAAAGCGGGTAATTGAAGTAAAAATTCGAAGCTTATTGTGCCATTAAAAGATGTGTGAACAGCGAATAATGACGAGATTAATTATATCAATCGCTTTCAAGTTGCTTCGCAACGGCAAGTGGACGAGTTTTCAGCGGCATAATCAACCATGTCACTGGAGCAAATACTGCCAATCAAAAGGCAGCTTGAAAGATGAAAGGTATATACCCTATGGATTTCAAGGTTGCAACTTGAAAGACGACGGGTATACAAGAAAAGTTTTTTCGCTTGCGTATGGGGAGTCTGTTTTGTTACGCCACGCTTTTAGTATTCATGTTGACCAGCAAGGCAAGGATCGTCTATGAGTGCAGCAACGACCGACACTGAGAATCCACAGAAGGGTTTCAGTGCTATCATCAGTAAGATAAAAGCTGATCCGAAAGTTCCATTATTAGTTGCTGGCTCTGCTGCCATCGCTATTATCGTCGCCCTTTTTCTCTGGTTGCGCAGCCCTGATTATCGGGTGCTCTACAGCAATCTGAGTGATAAAGATGGCGGTGAGATCGTTACACAATTAACTCAAATGAATGTCCCTTACCGTTTTGCCGAAAACGGCTCTGCCATCATGATACCCACTGACAAGGTTCATGAGATCAGGCTGAAACTGGCACAACAAGGGTTACCGAAAGGAGGGGCCACAGGCTTTGAGTTATTGGATAAAGAGAAGTTCGGCATTAGCCAGTTTAGTGAACAAGTTAATTATCAACGTGCACTGGAAGGAGAATTAGCACGTACCATTGAATCACTCGGCCCTGTCCAGAGTGCCCGTGTTCATCTGGCATTGCCAAAGCCTTCCCTGTTTGTGCGTGAGCAGAAATCACCTTCTGCTTCCGTAACAGTAGGGTTACTGCAAGGCCGTATTCTGGATGAAGGACAAATCAATGCTATTGTCCATATGGTTTCAAGCAGTGTTGCCGGTTTACCACCAGGAAATGTCACCATTGTGGATCAGGCCGGGCGTCTGCTGACACAATCCGATGCTAACGGGCGTGATCTGAACACAACCCAGTTGAAGTACATACAGGAAGTCGAGAATCGCTTTCAGCATCGCATTGAAACTATTCTGGCACCTGTCGTTGGTCGTAACAATGTACATGCTCAAGTGACAGCGCAAATTGATTTTTCTCGCCGCGAAGAAACCGCAGAAGAATATAAACCTAACCAGCCACCTAATCAGGCTGCCGTTCGTTCAAAACAGACCAGTTCAAGCGAACAAAGTGGTGGGCCACTGGTTGGTGGTGTTCCGGGGGCTTTGTCAAATCAACCGAGTGCTGCACCAAGTGCCCCGATTGAGAAGCCTAAAACGAACACTAAAGGTGACGAAAAATCTGATCAAGGACGCAATAGTAATAATAGTAATAACCGCTATGAACGTATGATTAGCAACAATCGCAATAACCGTCATGATGAAACTATTAACTATGAAGTGGATCGCACCATTCGCCATACCCAGTTACAGGCTGGCGGCGTGGAGCGTCTCTCCGTTGCGGTTGTGGTTAATTACGCTACCGTTCAGGGAGAAAATGGCCCGGAAACTCAGGCTCTGACTCCAGAACAATTATCCCAGATTGAAGCATTGACCCGTGAAGCAATGGGGTTCTCTGCCGAACGCGGTGATAGTCTAAACGTCGTTAACACACCGTTCAATGACACATCCGAAGTGATAGAAACGCTGCCATTCTGGCAACACCCTGTCCTGTGGGAGAAATCATTAGAGTTGGGTCGTTGGTTACTGTTAGCGTTGGTTGCATGGTTGCTATGGCGCAAGATGATCGTGCCACAAATTGCTAAGAAACGAGCAACGGAAAAAGCAGCACTGGAAGCGCAGAAAAAACAGAGTAAGCAAAAAACTGAATCCCATGCTGAACTGGATGAAAAAATGCGCCGTCAGCTAGCTCGCCAACGTGTTAGTGCTGAGATCCAAAGCCAGCGTATCCGTGAACTTGCAGAAAAAGATCCTCGCGTAGTTGCGCTGGTGATCCGTCAATGGATGAGTAACGAACAATGAGTCTGACCGGAACAGAAAAAAGCGCCATCATGTTAATGACCCTGGGAGAAGATCAAGCAGCCGAGGTGTTTAAGCACCTGAACTCCAGGGAAGTTCAGCAATTAAGTATTGCGATGGCGGGGATGAGACAAATCTCCAATCAACAACTGGCAGAAGTACTGGCGGAATTTGAGGAAGATGCCGGACAGTTTGCTGCTCTTAGTATCAATGCCAACGATTACCTGCGCAGCGTATTGGTGAAAGCGTTGGGTGAAGAGCGGGCTTCCAGCCTGCTTGAGGATATTCTTGAGTCCCGCGATACCACAACGGGTATCGAAACCCTCAACTTTATGGAGCCTCAGACAGCAGCCGATATGATCCGTGATGAACATCCGCAGATCATTGCTACTATTCTGGTTCACCTGAACCGTGGTCAGGCAGCAGATATTCTCGCCATGTTTGATGATCGCCTGCGTAATGATGTCATGCTGCGTATTGCTACCTTTGGTGGAGTTCAGCCAGCCGCATTGGCTGAATTGACCGAAGTACTGAATAATCTGTTGGATGGTCAGAACCTGAAACGCAGCAAAATGGGGGGTATTCGTACTGCGGCTGAAATCATCAACCTGATGAAGAGTCAACAGGAAGAAAGTGTTATCGAAGCTGTTCGTACCTATGATGGTGAACTGGCGCAGAAAATCATTGATGAAATGTTCCTGTTCGAAAACCTCATTGGTGTGGACGATCGCAGCATCCAGCGTCTATTGCAGGAAATTACAACTGATTCGCTGTTGATTGCCTTGAAAGGCTGCGATCAAGCACTACGCGATCACTTCCTCAACAATATGTCGCAGCGTGCTGCTGAAATTATGCGTGATGATTTGGCAACCCGTGGTCCGGTTCGCATGTCTCAAGTGGAAGCTGAACAGAAAGCCATTCTGCTTGTGGTTCGTCGTCTGGCAGAAAGCGGGGAAATGATCCTGAACGGTGGTGACGATACCTATGTCTGATAATTCGAATAATGGAAACTGGCAGCTCTGGCTGCCAGGTGAATTGACTCAGTGGGAAACATTACAGGCAAAACTGGAGCAGGTTAAACTGGAATCACTGGACGATGAACAGGAGCGGCTGCAAGAACAGGCCAGAATACTGGATGAGTTGAAGGAACAAGCGCTTCAGACTGGCCATGAGCAAGGTTTTACTGAAGGGCAATCCCGTGGATACGAACAAGGGATTGAGGAAGGACGACAAGCCGGGTTTGAACAGGGGTTACAGGAAGCCAGAGAGCAACAACAGGCGATTATCGGACAGTGGAAAGTACTGTTAACTGATTTTAACCATTCGCTGGATGGATTAGATACTGTTATTGCTTCACGTCTGATGCAGCTTTCCCTGACTGCTGCTCAGCACATTCTTGGGCAACCAGCAGTTTGTGATGGTACAGCCTTGCTGAATCAGATCCGTGAATTTATCCAGCAGGAGCCACTACTCAGTGGCAAGCCACAATTGCGTGTTCATCCACAAAATATCCTATTGGTTGAACAACAGTTGGGTGAGATCCTGAAACTGCATGGCTGGCGTTTGATTGCTGACAATCAACTGCATCCGGGAGGCTGTAAAGTCAGCGCTGATGATGGCGATCTGGATGCCAGTCTGGCGACACGCTGGCATGAAATGTGCCGTCTGGCAGTATCAGGAGAATTGTGATGACGGCAAGACTTGGGCGCTGGCTGGCCACATTAGATGCAATGGAAAAACGTCTGGATAAGACACCAAAAGTACGTCGTTATGGGCGTTTGACCCGCGCCACAGGTTTGGTACTCGAAGCAACAGGTTTACATCTGCCTCTGGGGGCAACCTGTCTTATCGAACGGCAAAATGGCAATGCCATCGAAGAAGTTGAAAGTGAGGTCGTCGGCTTTAATGGCGAAAAATTGTTATTGATGCCTTTAGAAGAGTTAGAAGGTATTGTCCCCGGCGCCCGTGTTTATGCCCGTTCTTACGGAACAGATGCTAGTAGTGGACGCCGTTTGCCATTAGGGCCAGAGTTACTTGGCAGAGTGTTGGATGGCGCAGGCCGTCCCCTTGATGGACTACCTGTCCCTGATACAAATTACCGTGCTCCTTTGACGACACCACCACTCAATCCTCTGCAACGCACTCCTATCAGTGACGTACTGGATGTTGGTGTTCGTGCTATCAACGCCTTACTAACCGTTGGTCGTGGACAGCGCATGGGATTGTTTGCGGGTTCAGGCGTCGGTAAAAGTGTGCTCCTTGGCATGATGGCTCGTTACACCCAAGCTGACGTTATCGTTGTTGGCCTGATTGGTGAACGTGGCCGGGAAGTTAAAGATTTCATCGAAAATATTTTAGGTGAAGAAGGCTTATCCCGTTCAGTTGTTGTCGCGGCACCTGCTGATATCTCTCCGTTACTGCGCATGCAGGGGGCTTCCTATGCTACTCGCATTGCTGAAGATTTTCGCGATCGCGGCAAGCACGTTTTATTGATTATGGATTCCCTTACCCGTTACAGCATGGCGCAACGTGAAATTGCACTGGCTATCGGTGAGCCTCCTGCAACCAAAGGTTACCCCCCTTCTGTGTTTGCTAAATTACCGGCACTGGTAGAGCGAGCGGGTAATGGTGTCAGTGATGGTGGCTCAATTACGGCCTTTTATACCGTGCTGACAGAGGGTGATGACCAACAAGATCCGATTGCCGATTCTGCTCGTGCCATTCTGGACGGCCATATCGTGCTGTCGCGAACATTGGCAGAATCCGGGCATTACCCTGCCATTGATATTGAAGCATCAATCAGCCGTGCCATGACTGCACTGATTGATAATACCCATTATCGGCGGGTACAGCAGTTCAAACAGCTACTTTCCAGCTACCAGCGTAACCGGGATCTTATTAATGTCGGTGCTTACGCTGCCGGTAGTGATCCTTTGTTGGACAGGGCGATTGAACTGTATCCGCATATGGCCCAATTCCTGCGTCAAGACATTGAGGAACGTAGTGAATACGATGCAGCATGTATCCAACTGCAACAGTTATTACCGATCTAAGATGCTGAGGAAATAAATGCAACAACACTCCCCTCTTATGACTTTGCGTGACCTTGCTCAGGACGCAGCAAAAAAAGCCGCAGTACAGCTTGCACAGGTGCGGCAGAGTCATCAGCAAATGGAGCAGCAACTCGCAGCGTTAATGGATTATCAGGATGAATACCGTACACGTTTAAACACCACACTCACCGCCGGCATGTCCAGCTCAACGTGGCAAAATTATCAGCAGTTCATGAAAACGCTGGAAATGGCAATTGAACAACACAAATTACAGCTCAATCAATGGAAAAAACGGCTTGAGCAAGCCATGTCACAGTGGCAGGAAAAACAGCAGCGTCTGAATGCCTTCGACACTCTGCAACAGCGGGCAGAACATAATTTGAAGTTACACCAAAATCGCATGGAGCAAAAACAAATGGACGAGTACGCACAACGTGGTGCACAACGGAGAATGAAACAATGAATCTCACTCTTTCGCCTACTGATTTAACATCGACGGAAAAAGCGGCAGGAAAAAATCAACAGCCCCTGTTGGACGGTAACGTGTCTAAAGACAAGGCACCGGAATTTGGGCAGTTTCTCAATAAAGAGACGGACACTTTACAGAAAGCCTCTGTTCAGACCCGTTCTGCTCAACGCAATTCTGCTAAAACCAATTCAGATCAAAGCAATAAAGTCCACAGAAATAGTGAGAATGGTGAGAAACGTTCCACTGATAACAAAATAGAAGGTGAATTAATCCCCTCATTAGTTGTAACTGGTCAAACAACCATACAGGATAAATTTTCGGCATTACCTTCAACATCAGCTTCAATACCAGACAGTGATGCAGAACTTACCTTGCTGGACGATGAAGACCCTTTGTCTGCTGAAACGTTGATCAACGCTATGCCTATTCAGCTAGCCGGATTAATCAGTCGCCAGTCAACCGGGGGCAGTTCAGAAAATCCAGATGACTTGTCAGACATTGACAACAGCATTGATGGCACGTTAACTGACAAACTTGGCAAAAAAGCCAAAGGAGATGGAGATATAGTGCTGGTGACAACAGGTCTGGCAGAGCATACCGAAGATAAGGGTTTAGATGACGAAATCCGCTCTTTTATCAGGCAAGATACTACCCCGATCAGCAATGGACAAACTTCTGTTAAAAACCGATCCGTATGGGTATCAACGAGCGGAAAAGTGAAATCAACTGCTAACAATTCTGACCAAAATTCGATTCCATTAACGAATGGAAAAGAGAATAACGGGAAAGAGTTCGCGCTCATGCAAGGGGCATCAACATTAGCAACGGCTTCTACGGAGACTTTCCCTTCTGGAGCACTACACGCCCTGTTTACTTCTCCCCAAATTTCTGCGAGCCATCAAACAAACGGACAATTTCAGTTAAATGGTACACCTGCACCTTTACTAAGCGCCCATCTTGGCAGCGAAGAATGGCAGCAGCAACTAAACCAACACGTGTTGTTTTTTAACCGTAATGGATTACAACAAGCTGAATTGCGCTTACACCCGCAAGAACTGGGGGCACTGCATGTCCGCATGAATGTTGAAGATAATCAGGCTCAATTACATTTTGTCTCTGCCCATCACCATGTCCGTGCCGCTTTGGAAGCAGCTCTGCCTAATCTTCGCGATGCGCTGGCAGAAAATGGCATCCAACTGGCTCAAAGCAGTGTAGGGAGTGAGACATCGGGGAATTGGCAACAGGAACAATCAGAAAATCCACAGCAACAGGCCAATACCCGAACCCATGCTGCAAGTAATGGAACACTAGCAGCAACATCAGTGCCAACAACTCATGAATCAACGATCCGAATGACTCCTCAACAACTCGCTTCAAGTCGGGGGGGCGTTGATATTTTCGCCTGATTATCTGCCTGATTTCATCATTTACAGCAATAGCTGTAAAAAAACGAAACAAGGCCGATAACAAACGCGTGAGTTAATGGTTTTTTCCACGTTTGTTCCTGCTATTGCCGGAACAAAGACGCGGGATAATTGATATTGAATTTGATGAATAAGGAGCTCCGCCACGGAATGCGCGGTATCTTATTCGTTACAGAAAACAGGAATTCGTCTGTCCATGTCTGATTATAGCTACGAACGTAAACGCACAAATCCAATTTGGATGATACTGTTAATACTGATTGCTGTTCTTAGTACCACCATCGGGGGATATAGCTGGTGGACAATGACACAATCCAGCAATAACAGTTCAGAAAAAGCCAAAGTCATTCATACTCCGGTATTCATGGCATTGGAGCCTTTCACCGTCAATCTGATCGACAACGAAGATCATTTTGATCGTGTTTTGTATGTCGGGGTGACATTACGTCTGCCCGATGGAACAACTCGTCAGCGCTTCCATGATTATCTGCCAGAAGTTCGTAGCCGTATGCTGCTGTTACTATCCCGCCAGAAATCGACTGTTCTGGCGAAAGATGACGGCAAAGTACGTTTAGTGGAAGACATTAAACAGACACTGAGCCCGACACTGATACCCGGTGAACCTGATCAGGTGATCACCGATGTATTGTTTACTACGTTTATTCTGCGATAATCACGATGAGTGACAATATTCTTTCACAGGCAGAGATCGATGCTCTGCTCAATGGTGACAGTGCTGCTGCGGATGACGTAGAACAAATCGCGTCATCAGTGGAGAGTGAGGTTCGTCCTTACGATCCCAATACACAACGCCGTGTTGTACGTGAGCGTTTGCAGTCACTGGAAATCATCAATGCACGCTTTGCCCGCCAATTCAGGATGGGGTTGTTTAATATGCTGCGCCGCAGCCCGGATATTACTGTCGGTGCCATTAAGATCCAGCCTTATCTTGAGTTCGCCCGCAATTTGGCCGTGCCGACTAACCTTAATCTGGTTCACCTGAAACCATTGAGAGGAACTGCACTGTTCGCTTTTGAACCTAATCTGGTTTATATCGCTGTTGATAATCTGTTTGGTGGTGATGGCCGTTTCCCGACTAAAGTGGAAGGCCGTGAATTCACCTATACCGAGCAGCGTATTATCAACCGAATGCTGAAACTGGCGTTGGATGCCTATCGCGACGCATGGGATTCTATCTTTAAACTTGAAGTGGAATACGTGCGTTCCGAGATGCAGGTGAAATTCACCAATATCACAACTTCACCCAACGATATCGTGGTAACCACCCCGTTCCAGGTGGAGATTGGCGACCTGTGCGGGGAATTCAACATCTGTATTCCATTCGCCATGATCGAACCTCTGCGTGAACTCCTGACCAATCCTCCGGTGGAAAATGTGCGTCAGGAAGATGGGCAGTGGCGTGAAAGTCTGGTGAAACAAGTTCAGAACTCAGAGCTGGAACTGGTGGCGAATTTTGTTGATATCCCCTTGCGGCTGTCAAAAATTCTCCAACTGAAAAGTGGCGATGTTTTACCGATTGAAAAACCTGAACGTCTTATCGTTCACGTTGATGGTGTGCCAGTGCTCACCAGCCAATATGGAACACTTAACGGGCAGTATGCCCTGCGTGTTGAACACCTGATTAACCCTGTTTTAAATGCTCTGGATGAGGAAAAGCCCAATGAGTGATGCTAAACAACCCGCAGATACCAGATCAACTGAAGACTTGTGGGCAGAAGCGCTGGAACAACAGGCCGCACAGCAGACCTCTGACAGCGGCGCGTCAGTCTTTGAGAACCTTGAGCCGCAGGATGCGCTCTCTCAGCTCTCCGATATTGACCTGATTATGGATATTCCCGTTAAGCTCTCCGTTGAGCTAGGACGCACTAAAATGACCATCAAACAATTGCTGAAACTGTCTCAGGGTTCAGTGGTGTCACTTGATGGCCTTGCCGGTGAACCGCTGGATATCCTGATCAACGGCTATTTAATTGCACAAGGAGAAGTGGTCGTCGTATCTGACAAATACGGTATCCGTATTACAGATATCATCACGCCTTCTGAACGTATGCGTCGCTTGAGTCGTTAACCATGATGGCGAATCAGCCTGCCTTTCATGCTTCTTTTCAAAATGGTGCGGCATCAGATGTCGCACCGACTATTCCAATGACTTATTTCAATGAATTATTTCAATGACTAATGCAAAGATGCCGACGCTATGATGACCAGTACAACAACAGCCAATACGTCGATAACCAATACATCAATAGCAGGCACAGCAACAAATGCCCCTTCCCTTTCAGCTGGTCAGACATTTATGCAGATCAGCAGTGCATTGGGTGGGATCTTATTGTTGATTTTTTTCATGACATGGTTGATCCGTCGTCTGGGGCTTTCGCCTGCTAAGAACAAAAATCACCGATTGCTTAATGTCAAAGCAAGCTGCTCACTTGGGCCAAAAGAACGGGTTGTGGTGGTTGAAATCGAAGATAGTTGGCTGGTTTTGGGGGTAACATCCCAACAAATCAATGTATTACATCAACTCCCTGTATCACCCGATAACAAGGAAAAGGAAACCGGACTTAAAACACTTCCTTTCGGTCAGTTATTAAAAAATACGCTCCAGCGAAAAAGTAAACACGACAAGGATGGCGATGAAAAATAGAGTTTTTTTTATGACAGGCAATCAAAAAACAGGCCGAAAATTTGTCTCGCGCATTCATCTGATGCATCTGGCAACGGTATTTATGGCATTTTTGCTACCATTGTTTTCCATGAATGCTGCCGCGGAACTACCCGGTATCATTAGCCAGCCACTGGTCAATGGTGGACAAAGTTGGTCACTGCCGGTTCAGACCCTGATTTTCATCACCGCACTGGGGTTTATTCCCGCGGCCTTACTGATGATGACCAGCTTTACCCGCATCATTATTGTGTTAGGTTTGCTGCGTAACGCACTGGGAACACCTTCTGCTCCACCGAATCAGGTCATGTTGGGATTAGCACTGTTTATGACCTTTTTCATCATGGCTCCGGTATTTGACAAAGTTTATCAGGATGCTTATCTGCCTTTTAGCGAAGATAAAATCTCGTTGGAAGCTGCACTGGATAAAGGCTCTCAACCTGTACGCCAATTTATGCTGCGTCAGACACGGGAAAATGATTTGGCACTGTTTGCCCGCCTTGCCGATCAACAGGCATTTGAAACGGCAGATTCTGTCCCGATGCGTGTTCTGGTGCCGGCCTTCATGACCAGCGAATTGAAAACTGCGTTCCAGATTGGTTTTACGCTTTTTATCCCTTTCCTGATCATCGACTTGGTTGTAGCCAGCGTCCTGATGGCTTTGGGTATGATGATGGTTCCACCTGCCACGATATCACTACCATTCAAACTGATGTTATTTGTTCTGGTAGATGGCTGGCAATTATTGCTTGGCTCATTAGCTCAAAGTTTTTATGTCTGATTCGTTTCTCTATCTGAATTTGATGAACGTGTCAGACAAAAATATTTGGCGTTAAATATTATTGAAAAAGCTCAAGACGGTTTGAAAAATTATGACTCCTGAATCGGTAATGGCTCTCGGTGTTGAAGCAATGAAAGTCGCATTAGCGCTGGCTGCTCCGCTGCTTTTATCAGCGCTGATATGTGGTTTAGTGATCAGCTTGTTACAGGCGGCAACACAGGTAAACGAAATGACCTTATCGTTTATCCCCAAAATTCTGGCCGTTGTTGTCACTATTATTATTGCCGGGCCGTGGATGCTGAATCTGCTATTGGATTACATGCGTACACTTTTTAGCAGTATTCCAGCCATTATTGGTTAATCATGATCCCGTTTGATAGTGAAACACTTTCCCGCCTCGTCAGTGATTTTTTCTGGCCAATGGTGCGTCTTTTGGCATTGTTCAGTATTGCCCCGATTTTCAGTGAAAAACAGATGCCGATAAAAGTCAGAATTGGCCTGGCATTAGTGATCACGGCTTTATTGGTTCCAAATATTCCTTCTCCCCAAATCCCGATTTTTTCCGTTGCCGGGATTTGGGTTTTGGTACAGCAGATGCTAATTGGCATAGCTTTGGGATTAACCATACAGATTGCGTTTGCGGTGGTGCGTCATACCGGTGAAATACTTGGTTTACAAATGGGACTCTCTTTCGCCATATTTTTTGACCCTACCGGTGGCCCGAATATGCCAATCCTGGCACGTATTCTGAATATGCTGATGATGCTGTTGTTTCTGGCTTTTGATGGTCATTTATGGATATTGTCTATTCTGGCAGATACCTTTTATTCCATCCCGATTCAATCTACCCCATTGAACCCCAGAGGTTTTCTATTGCTAGCACAAAGTGCCAGTCTGATATTTATCAATGGCATGATGCTGGCAATGCCAATGATTACTCTGCTTCTGGTATTGAACTTTTCTTTAGGCATGTTGAACCGCATGACACCTCAACTTTCTGTGTTTGTGGTCGGTTTTCCCCTGACTCTGACAGTTGGTATTTTCACACTTTCCCTGTTGTTCCCGATGCTGGTGCCGTTTACTGAGCGGTTATTTGGTGAGATGTTCGATCGTCTGGCATTAATCATTAATAATATGGTGCTGTAGATATTATTTATCTGATAAGCCCGTCATTTGGCGGGATAATTTTCTCGTATTTTCCATTCCTGCTACTGTCCCAATAAATATCACAGTCACCCACTTTGCCCTGTATTTTTTCATCCAAACACCATTCAGAGCAAACACCATCCAGACATCGTCGTATCCGCATTCACGATTAATATTACCATTATAAAACTATCGACATAAGGTATTTATTTCAGTTAATTTAGTTACTGAAAGTTATAATCATGTGTGTATTTAATGTGGGAATTCCCCCACCAACCATACCCAGTTCATTCTTATCGAAGGGCAATTAAAAGAAATATTTTATTTATTTTCAAGCGGATGAAACAAACCAAAACCGAACTATTATCAAGGAGAAATGAAAATGTTACATAATAACTCTTCACATACTTCCTCAGCAGTTCGTAATAATAATTCCCTCCCCCCGCATACATACCCACTTAGTTCTCCTCAGCAAGCCGTCTGGTTTGATCAGGCCATTCACCCCGATGCTTCCCACTACAATCTCAGCCTTTTTATCTGTATCGAAGGCGATCTGAACGAAGAATTATTTGCCCGTGCCTTTGAAAAGGTTGTTTGTAGTCACGACACTCTACGTTTACGGTTTATCAACACCCACGCTTTGCCCACCCAGAAGATTATGCATTCTCTCCCTATCACCATGGATATACTCGATTTTTCATCGTATTCAGATGTTGAAAACAGAGTACAACACTACATGGATACTGAGTTTATGCGTCCATTTCAACTGAATGATGAATTGTGGCGTTCCAAGTTATTGCGGGTCAGTCATACCTGTCGGTATTGGCAGTTTTGCAGTCATCATTTGATCATTGATGGGACTGGCCTGTGCATACTACTTGACAAGGTTATTGATAACTATAACCGTTTGAAAAAAGGAGAAACACTGAATAACTCAGTTCACTCTTATCTGGATTTTATTACGGATAACCTCAATTACCTTGCTTCTGAACATTACTCACAAGATATGCAATTTTGGTTGAAGCGCTATGAAAACCTGCCTCCTCCCTTACTCCAGCACGCTAATTTCAATAACACCGATGCCAATAATATCAAGAGCCACAAACAAACTAAGCCTATTGCTTCCAAGCCTGTGATTTGGTCAATTGACCAGACACTGTTTAAACGTATTAAAAAGGCCGGCGGTAAACAGGGATTACCCCTTCTGCATTTCATGTATGCCCTTCTGGCCTGCTACTTCGCTCGAACAGTAGATGTGGATGAAATTGTTATCGGTATTCCCTTACACAATCGTAAAAATATACAACAGAAGCACACAATAGGCATGTTCGCCTCCGTACTCCCCATACGCATCACCCTTTCACCAGAAGATACATTTCGCGATGTCATACGCAAAGCCGCAGCCGAATTAAATCTTTGCTATAAGCACCGAAGCTTTCCCATCGTAGAGCTAAACCGACAAATACAACATACCCGACAAAAAGTCTCGTCTCCTCAATTATTTGATGTAACCTTATCTCTTGAACCGTTCAGCGCTAATCTGCATATGGAAGGAGAAAGTACCAACGTCAAACTCTTCGACCTACATTCTGGTGTCCCTTATCCTCTCTCTATCAGAATCAAACAATACACAAACACCGCCCGTCATGAAGATGCTGATTTCCCACTTTCTGTTGAGTTCTATTTTTCGCCTGATTACCTGAATACGAAGGAAGTTATAACGCTTCAGTCCCGCCTTGCCGTTTTGCTTGATGCCGCTCTCACTTCTCTGGAAACACCCTCCCTTACAAATACGAAAATAGTCAATCTGCCTATCCTGCCCGACATTGAACGCCAACAAGTTTTGGTGGATTTCAACGCCACCCAAACCGAATTTCCACAGGAGGCACTGATTCATCAACTGTTCGAAGCACAAGTGCAGCGCACACCAGATGCCACCGCTGTGCTCTTTGAAGAGCAATCATTGAGCTACGAAGAGCTGAATAAACGCGCCAATCGTCTGGCACATCATCTGATTGTGCTCGGTGTGCGTCCTGATGATCGGGTGGCGATTTGTGTTGAACGCAGCCTGGAAATGGTGGTGGGTTTATTAGGTATTCTCAAGGCTGGTGGCGCCTTTGTCCCCCTCGATCCAACTTATCCAGCCAAACGACTGGCATATATGTTCAATAATTCAGACCCCGTAGCGCTGGTTACTCAGAAAGCATTTATCCAGACAATTTTTACCCAGACAGAATTTACTCAGACAGAATTTACTCAGAAAACAGTGGCAGAAACGTGGAACAGTAACCTGCCAACTCTATTACTTGATACACCAGAACATTCTGTTTTGGATGAAGAATTAGAAAAAAACCCAGAAGCCCGGTCACTGGGGCTGACTTCCCGCCATCTGGCTTATGTCATTTATACCTCCGGCTCTACAGGGCAACCCAAAGGCGTCATGATAGAACATCGCAGTTTGTGTAATTATATTATTACCCGGAAAGACGTACTCACCATCACACCAGATCATCGTATCCTGCAATTTGCCTCCAACAGTTTCGATGCCTGTATGTGGGAATGTTTTATGGCACTCATGGCAGGCGCTCGCCTTTATCTTGCCAAACGGGACAACCTTCTGCCGGGTACAGCGCTGTCTGACTATTTAGAGGCACATGCGATTACTCTCGCCATCTTATCCCCCACGGTTCTGGCAACAATGAACACTGTTCCGGCAACCCTGCAAACTTTAATCCTGGGAGGGGAAGCGTGCCCGCCTACGCTGGTCAAACGCTGGGCACAAGGGCGACGGATGTTCAATGCATATGGCCCGACAGAAACCACCATTTGTGCCACTTTTTACCAATGTGACAGTCAAGAAGACAAAGCACCACCGATTGGTTATCCCATTGCTAATACCCAAATCTATATCCTTGATATTTATGGTCACCCCGTTCCGATAGGGATTGCCGGAGAGATTCATATCGCAGGTGTCGGCGTTGCCCGCGGCTATCTAAACCGTCCCGAACTCACTGTTGAACGTTTCCTCTCCAATCCGTTCTCTTCTGAGCCTGACGCCCGGATGTACAAAACCGGCGATCTGGGGCGTTGGCTACCCGATGGCAAGATTGAATATTTAGGCCGCAATGATTTTCAAATCAAACTACGTGGCTTACGCATTGAACTGGGAGAGATCGAAGCAAGATTACGGCAATGCCACGGTGTACATGAAGCTGTAGTGCTACCCTATGAAAATTTTTCCCATGAGGATCTTTCTCATCAGAATACGCCTGATGAGAATAGGCCAGCTTCAAAACATCTGGTCGCTTACTTACTACCTGAAACAGGTATTGAATTAGAACCCATGGCATTGCGGCAACAGCTTTCACAACATCTTGCCGAATACATGATACCCAGTGCCTTTGTGACACTCGATGCTTTTCCTCTGACCCCCAATGGCAAACTCAACCGTCAAGCTCTTCCGAAACCAGATCACACCGCAATCGTCGCCCGCAGTTACCAAGCACCTATAGGAGAAATCGAAATCACCCTGAGCCAAATTTGGCAAACACTGCTCGGAGTGAAACATGTCAGCCGCTACGACCACTTTTTTGAGCTTGGTGGCCACTCTTTGATAGCCGTTAGCCTGATAGAACAACTGCGCAATCTGGGATGGGTTCTTGATATCCAGATCATATTTACCAGACCAGTATTACACGAGATGGCAAACGCAATACTGTCGTCTCAGCAAGAGGCCATTCAGGGAAATATAGGGCAAGAAAAAGCAGTGGTATTCACTGTTCCGCCTAATCTCATCCCTGACGGCTGTACTACTATTACACCCGACATGCTAACTTTAGTTTCCCTGTCTCAACATGAAATTGATGCCATCGCCGCAGCTATTCCCGGAGGGGCTGCCAATATTCAAGATATCTATCCACTCACACCATTACAGGAAGGCATTTTTTTCCATTATCTGTTGCAGAAACAGGGGGATATTTATCTGTTACGCAATTTACTGTCCTTTAATTCCCGCGAACGGCTTGATACCTTTCTGGCAGCCTTACAACGGGTCATTAACCGTCATGATATTCTGCGCACTTCAATCTATTGGCAGGAATTAGCGCAACCAGTGCAGATCGTTTGGCGGCAGGTCTCTTTACACATTAATACGTTTTCAGCAAATAGCGAGCAGGAGATCTCTTCTCAACTACTGGCACACTCAGATCCCCACCAGCACCGTGTTGATATAAGTCAGGCTCCGTTAGTCTCTGCCGACATTGCCTATGATCCAGCTCAGAATGCGTGGTTACTGACACTGTGCATCCATCATTTAATCTGTGACCATATAACACTGGAGCGTATTATTGATGAAATCGGTGTATTATTACGTGGTCATTCCGAATTGCCCAATCACACCGAAAGCGGGTATCTTGACAGCCGTCATTCTGAAACATTGCCCCCAGTATTACCTTATCGTAACTTTGTTGCGCAATCCCTGCATGTATCGACTTCAACTCACGAAGCCTATTTCCACAAAGTACTTTCTGATGTCGATGCACCAACAGCCTCTTTCGAAATATTGGATCTTCATAGCGGTGAGCAGAAAAATAGCAGTAAGCAGCAAATATCGGAAACTAAACAGTCACTTGATACTGCATTGTCCAGAGCGATTCGCACACAAGCCCGACGTCAGGGGGTCAGTCCCAGTATCTTATTTCATGTTGCCTTAGCTTTGGTGCTGGCAAAAACCAGTGGGCGTGATGACGTAGTCTTTGGTACGGTATTGTTGGGGCGTATGCAGGGCAGTTCTGGCATCGATCAAGTCATGGGATTGCTTATTAATACCTTACCCATTCGGATTAGGCTTACAGAGAATAGCGTACAGACAACCCTTCAAGAGACCTACCTCAGCCTGATGAGATTGTTAGAACACGAACAGGCAACACTGACGCTGGCCCAACGCTGTAGCGGCGTTATACCACCTTTACCACTTTTCAACACCCTGCTTAACTATCGTCATAGTCAATCGGATGCCACTTTTGCTAAATTAGAAGGCACACGTCTGTTGATGCAAGAAGAGAGGATTAATTATCCCATCGGTTTGTTTGTCGATGACTGGGGTGATGAGTTTAGCCTGGTTGCCCAAACTGTACCGAACATCGATTCGGTTCGTCTGATTGGCTATATGACCACGGCCCTGGCAGGCTTGGTCAAAGTGCTGGAAACCTCACCCCAACAGCCAATTTTAGAGATTTCGATTTTGCCCGCTCGCGAGCGTCAACAGTTACTGATGGATTTCAACACAGTTCAATCCCGTCAAGACTTTTCATTGTCTCAAGATACAGCGGCGGATTTCCCACAATATGATGCACTTATTCACGAATTATTTGAAAAACAGGCACAACGCAATCCTGATGCAATTGCTGTTATTTTTGAAGAACAGTCGTTAAGTTATGCTGAATTGAACCGTCAGGCCAATCGCTTAGCACATCGTCTGATTGCCTTAGGTGTCCGTCCTGATGATCGGGTGGCAATTTGTGCTGAACGCAGTCTGGAAATGATCGTGGGATTACTCGCTATCCTTAAAGCTGGCGGTGCTTATGTTCCCCTCGATCCAAGCTATCCAGCCGAAAGGCTGACCTATATACTTGAGGATGCGGCTCCCGTTGTCTTACTCACCCAAACACCGTTAATTAACCGGCTGGTCAGCACTGTGCCTATTATTGACCTCTGCAATCTTGCATTCCTCATTACGGATATGCCAGCCAGTAACCCTGATCCTCTGCTCCTTGGTCTGACCCCACACCATCTGGCTTATGTGATTTATACTTCTGGTTCGACGGGTTTGCCAAAAGGGGTAATGAATGAGCATCGCGGGGTTGTGAATTGTTTACTCTGGGCACAGGAGACTTATCAATTCACCTCGCAGGATCGTGTCTTGCAGAAAACACCGTTCAGTTTTGATGTTTCCGTTTGGGAGCTATTTCCGCCCCTGATGTTTGGTGCTCAATTAATCCTGGCATGTCCTGATGGTCACAAAGATCCGCTCTATTTATTGTCTGAGATAGAAAGGAACAGGATTACTATCATCCACTTTGTACCTACCATGCTACAACAATTTCTCTATGCTATTCCCATCGGACGTTGTCTTTCTCTACGTCATATTTTCTGTAGTGGTGAAGCGTTTCCTTATACCTTGCAACAGAAATGTTTGTCTTACTTTACCCATTGTCAATTACATAACTTATATGGCCCGACCGAAGCTGCGATTCATGTCACCGCCTGGCAGTGTGTGCCAGATGGTTATATCGGACGAGTCCCCATTGGGCAGCCGATTACCAATATCCAAATCTATCTTCTTGATCGTCATGGGGAGCCGGTTCCAATTGGTGTTACCGGTGAAATTTATATCGGTGGAGTCGGTGTTGCCCGCGGTTATCTGAACCGCCCAGAACTGACAACTGAACACTTTATTGCTGATCCTTTTTCTTCAGCCCCTGATGCCCGCCTATACAAAAGTGGTGATCTGGCTCGCTGGTTACCTGACGGTAATATTGAATACCTTGGCCGGAATGATTTTCAGGTCAAAATACGCGGTTTCCGTGTCGAACTTGGCGAAATTGAGGCCAGACTAGCGCAATGTCACGATGTGCGCGAAGCCGTTGTACTTGCTCAAGAAGATACTTCTTATGAAAAAACAGGGGGTGAAAAAACAGGAAGTGAAAAAAGTCTGGTTGCTTATCTACTCGCTAAACCAAATGCGATACTGGTGCCGGCAGAACTACGCCGGCAACTTGCGCAATACCTTGCCGAATATATGCTACCCTGCGCTTTTGTGACGCTTGATGCCTTTCCGTTAACACCTAATGGCAAACTCAATCGTCAGGCACTGCCAATACCAACGCAGATGGCACGGGTGACCCGTAATTATGCAGCGCCCATCGGAAGTATGGAAACGGAATTGGCCGAAATTTGGCAAGAACTGCTGAAATTGGAACAAGTTAGTCGTCATGACCATTTCTTTGAACTCGGTGGTCACTCCCTGCTAGCTATCCAACTTGCTGCACGAATACGCCAGAAACTGGCGCGGGAATTGCATTTACAACAACTCTTTTCCCACCCGGTTCTGGCCGATTTAGCAACCGTGCTTATCGACACCCCGGTGACAAACCAAGTCATTATTCCTGTGACTGATCGTAGTCAACCTTTACCGCTCTCTTTCTCTCAACAACGCTTATGGTTCATCACCCATCTCAATACCAAAACCAATCTGGCCTATCACATCCCGCTGGCTCTGCATCTCAGCGGACATCTCGATCAGGCTGCGCTTAAGACTGCGCTTGATCATCTCGTCAGCCGACATGAAAGTTTACGTACCCGTTTTGTCCTGATTAATGAACAGCCTTACCAATATATTGATAGTGCAGATATTGGTTTTTCCCTGGCCTATCAAGATCTGCGCAGCTTAGACGAAACATCTCGCATGATCCGTATTAACCAATTGGCAGAACTCGAAACTCAAACGCCGTTTGACTTTGCTAATGAGCCAATGATCCGAAGCCAATTACTGCAACTATCTGATGAAGAACATGTATTGCTTCTGACGCAACATCACATCATTACCGATGGCTGGTCGGTAGGGATACTGCTTCGGGAACTCAGCACTCTTTACCGTTCCGCACTGGGAAAATATAGCGCTCCTTTACCTCACCTCCCCATCCAATACCCGGACTATGCCGTCTGGCAACAGAAATGGTTACAAGGTGTGGTCTTCACCACACAACGGGATTTCTGGCAAAAACAACTTCAGGATGCACCGGCATTGCTTGATCTTCCTACAGATTATCCACGCCCGCCGGAACAACGATACACTGGCAGTCACGTCCCTGTTCATCTGAATGCTGACTTACTGTCTGCTCTCAAAGCGCTCGGACAGCGTCAAAACACGACGTTATTTATGACGCTGCTTGCGGCCTGGGGGATCGTACTTGCCCGTTTAAGCGGACAGGATGATATTGTCATCGGCACACCTGTCGCTAACCGTTCGCAGAGTGAACTTGAAGGATTGATTGGCTTTTTTGTCAATACCCTGCCTTTGCGCGTTGAGTTGAAATCGTGCGATTCTGTGGCCAATCTGCTCACCCACGTCCGTGAACGTGCACTGGCAGCTTATGCACATCAAGACTTGCCTTTTGAACAATTAGTGGAAATTCTGCAACCTGAACGCAGCCTGAGCTACAACCCAATTTTTCAGGTTATGTTGGCCCTGAACAATATTTCCACTCAGTCTCTTGAATTACCAGGTTTATCTGTTTCACCAATAGAACAGCCACATCGCAGTGCGTATTTTGACCTGACATTGTCATTGTCCGAAACATTGGATGGCCTCAGTGGTTATCTGGAATACGCTTCGGATTTGTTCGAGCACACGACCGCTGAACGCATGGTCGGTTATCTCATCAATGTACTAGCGGCTATGGCAAGCGATGAAACACAAGCCATTGACCGCCTGCCGATGTTATCTGCTGAGGAGCGCCAACAATTACTGGTGGATTTCAATACTCCTCAAACCTGTCAAGATGCCAGGGTCAACTTGCCGGATAATACGTTGATTCATCAACTATTCGAAGCACAAGTACAACACACACCAAACGCAACAGCAGTGATCTTTGAAGGCCAATCTTTGAGTTATCATGAACTTAACTGCCGCGCCAATCAACTGGCACATGGGCTGATTGCTCTTGGTATTCGCCCCGATGATCGTGTCGCCATTCATGTTGAACGGGGTTTAGACATGATTATCGGCCTATTCGGGATTTTAAAAGCCGGTGCCGGTTATATTCCACTTGATCCAGAATACCCCACCGAACGGCTGGTTTATCAGTTATCGGACTGCAAGCCAGTAATATTGTTGACCCAGAAGCAATTACAGACACGTTTGCCAATACAGGATATCCCCATCTGGCTGCTGGACGACAAGATTCACCAAGACAACATGCAAAAACTGCCTGCCTATGATCCTGATAGCCAGCAAATGGGGATCAAGCCGCACCACTTGGCTTATATCATTTACACCTCTGGTTCAACCGGAAATCCAAAAGGTGTTATGTTGGAACATCACAATGTTGTTAGCCTTATCCATGCTCAATGTCAGGTGAGTGAGCCTCACTTGGGCGATCGAGTCTTGCAGTTTGTGACCTTCGCGTTTGACATTTCAGTGTCAGATATTTTTCCTACTTTGGCCTCAGGTGCCACACTGGTTCTGCGCCCACCCTATATCAAAATACCGGATGTCACCTTTGTCGATTTCTTGTGCGAACAGAAAATAACCATCATCAATATCCCGACCGCCTTCTGGCACCATTGGGTACAAGAAATGATAGTCAGACGCAGTGGTTTCAGCCCCTACCTGCGCATCATTATTGTTGGAGGTGACAAAGTAGAGCACCGCTATTTAATGGACTGGCTATCGTACCCGGAAACACAATTCTGCCGTTGGATCAATGCCTATGGCCCCACCGAAATAACCGTTACTGCAACGACTATGCCGATAAACCATATGCTAATAAACAAGGACATAGCAACAGACAAAATCACCAACAACATTCCGATTGGGCGCCCATTGGCTAATACTCGTGTCTATATTCTGGATGTACTTGGTCAGCCAGTTCCTATCGGCGTCAGTGGAGAAATTTATATCGGAGGCATGGGAGTCGCCAGGGGTTATTCAAATCAACCAGCGCTGACAGCAGAGAAATTTGTTGTTGACCCTTTTAGTGAACACCCCAACGCACGCATGTATAAAACCGGTGATCTGGCTCGCTGGCGATCTGACGGCAATATCGAATACCTCGGTCGTAATGATTTTCAAGTCAAGATCCGCGGATTTCGTATTGAACTGGGAGAAATCGAAACCAGATTGCTACAATGTCAGGGCGTACGGGAAGCTGTTGTACTTGCCCGCGAAGATGCGTCTTATACAAAAACAGGTGGTGATAAACGCCTTGTTGCTTATCTGATCGCCGAACCCAATACAAAACTTGTGCCCGCAGAACTGCGCCAGCAACTTGCACAATATCTTGCTGATTATATGCTGCCCAGTGCATTTGTGATACTGGATGCTTTTCCGTTGGCTCCCAATGGCAAACTCAACCGTCAGGCCCTGCCGATGCCGGATCAGTCATCAATCGTGACTCATGCTTATGAAACACCGCTCGGTGAAAAAGAAAAAGTTCTGGTGGAGGTCTGGCAAACATTATTAGGGGTGGAAAAAGTTGGTCGTTATGACCATTTCTTTGAACTGGGCGGTCATTCTCTGATGATTATCAATCTGATCGAACGACTGCGCAGCCGGGGCTGGAGCCTTGATATGCGCACTGTGTTTGTCACTCCGATATTGGCTGAAATGGCAAAAGTCATGCAGGATATTAAAAATAATGCAGCCACATCCTCTACGCCCGCTATACCACCTAATCTGATCCCTGATAACTGCACCGCCATTACTCCTGAAATGCTGCCACTGGTTTCTCTGACACAACCCGAAATTGATACTATCGCCGCCGCCATTCCCGCTGGCATCACCAATATTCAGGATATCTACCCACTCGCACCATTACAGGAAGGTATGTTGTTCCACCATCTGATGCAAACACAAGGAGACGTTTATCTGTTACAGACTTTGTTTGCATTCGACACCCGCGAACGCCTTGATGCTTTTCTGGCGGCCTTGCAACAGCTCATTAACCGCCACGATATTCTGCGCACAGCTATCTGTTGGGAGGGTTTAACACAACCCGTACAAGTTGTCTGGCGTCAGGCTTCCCTGCCTATCAACACTTTTGTGCCAGACGGTGATAAAGATATTTCTTCCCAATTGCTGGCGCATACCGCCCCACGCCAGCGCCGTCTTGATATAAGCCAGGCACCGCTATTCTCTGCCGATATTGTCTATGATCCGCATCAGGGTGAATGGTTACTGGCTTTCTGCTGCCACCATATCCTTAATGATCATATGTCGCTGGATATTATCGTCGCTGAAATCAAAGAACTTCTGCACCCGCGTACCAAATTGTTACCTCCTGCACTGCCTTATCGTCACTTTATCGCTCAGTCTTTATGCGTACCGATATCAGATCACGAAACCTTTTTCCGTGAAATGCTCGCCGATGTGGATACACCCACTGTGCCTTTCGGAATAGTGGATATCTACCGTGAAAATAGGCAGATAACCGAAGTCATCAAGCCACTTAACGCCACCCTATCCAGAGCTATCCGCAAACAGGCGCGTCGTCAGGGAGTCAGTCCCGGAGTATTGTTCCATGTCGCGCTAGCACAAGTTCTGGCAAAAATAAGCGGGCGAGATGATGTCATTTTCGGGACAGTCTTGCTCGGACGCATGCAAGGAAATGCTGATATTGATCAGATCCTGGGGCTGTTTATCAATACCCTGCCTGTACGCATCCGACTTGCAGGCAACAACGCACAGGAAACTGTGCAAGCGGCTTACCACAGTCTGACGCAGTTACTTGAGCACGAACAGGCACCACTGGCGCTGGCTCAGCGCTGTAGTGGTATAACACCGCCTCTGCCACTGTTTAATACACTGCTTAACTATCGCCATAGCCAATCAAACCTTACCAACACCCTATGGGAAGGCATACGTCTAGTGACAGGGCAGGAAAGAACTAATTACCCTCTCTATTTAGCAATAGATGATTTGGGTAGAAGTTTCCTGTTGACGGCCCAGACTGTATCGGGAATCGATCCGGCGCACTTGATTGCCTGCATGACAACGGCCCTAACAGATCTGGTAAAAGTATTGGAAAATGAACCTCATAAACCAATCATGGATATTTCTATTTCGTCTGATAAAGAACGCCAACAATTACTGGCGGATTTTAATACTGTTCAGGCTGGCTTAGCACAAGATTTACTGATACCAGATCAATCTACCATTGCAACTTCCGGCTATTCCGACTATAAAGCGCCGATCGGTGAGGTAGAAATTGCACTGGCTGAAATATGGCAAAAGTTGCTGAAACTGGAACAGGTAGGCCGCCATGATAATTTCTTCACGTTGGGAGGCCACTCATTGATAGCGATACAAGTGTTAGCCCGTATACGTGAACAAAACATGGAGATCCCACTAGCAACGTTGTTTACTCATCCCACATTATGTGAACTGGCTAAGGCCATAAACCAAAATCACTCAACCGAATTTAATAGTTCAAACTGTAATCATTAACTGAAATAAAAATTCATCGGCTCCACAATCTGTCTATAAAATCTGTCTATAAACTGTGGAGCCACTTCTCAATTCGTTATCTAACAGCGACCTCTAATGAAAATTAGGTTGACCATTGGACGCTGTTACCCCACCATCCACTGGCAAGTTCACACCATTGATGAAACTGGCATCTTCACTCGCCAAAAACGCAATGGCGGCGGCTACTTCATGCGGCTGCCCTGGCCGTTTCAACGAAATACGGCTATCGAAAGACCTAAGAGTTTCCTCGTCAAGACCCTCGACCATCGGGGTTAATACTAAACCTGGGCAAACAGCATTGACACGAACACCTTGTGAACCATAATCCAGCGCCATAGCACGGGTGAGATTAACGACAGCGCCTTTTGACGCACAATAGTGAACGCTACCCCAATCACCTCCTAAGCCAGATATGGATGCATTATTAACAATACATCCTTTACTTTTCAGCAAATGAGGTAAAGCAAAATAGCTACAATTAAGCACGCCATTGAAATTCGTCGCTAATACCGCATTACTCTCTTCTTCTGAGATATTCAATAAATCGCCGACTGCATACAACCCTGCATTGTTCACCAGAATATCGATCCGGCCAAAATGCCTGACCGTTTCATCAACCATATTTCTGACTGATTCCCGATCTGTAACATCAGTCTGGACCACCAACGCTTTTTTTGATGATAGTTCACTGAAAACACGATGAAGTTTATCAGTATCCCGTCCTGCTAATACAACAATGGCACCCTCTTGCGAAAAACGTTTCGCTGTAGCCTCCCCCATACCACTTCCTGCGCCAGTAATAATGACAACCTTATCCTCAAACCGAACCATGTTATTACCCTCATTGATGTAATTTCAACGCTCGTTATAGATCCAGAGATAGCAATATTCTTGATCCCATTCTTCCTGACTGGAATTTATTTGCCAGTGAGCATTGCGTATTTCAGATATTGATTGAGATATGGAAACTGATTTATTCAAGATAGATATTATCTTATCGCCAGAAAATGTATTTTAAAATTTATAAAAAACAAGAAATGATTAACTATCATATCCTCCAGAATATAATTTGTTAATTACCTTACTATTTCCTTTTTTATGCCTGATTGACTATTAATTATTCAACAAAAGATTCATCAATATTTTTTCAGTGAAATTGGACAACGATATTACAAGCATCATTCTTCCCACAACTAAATCTGAGCCAATTAAACATAAGTCATATATCATCTTGTTTTTTCTAATAAAATAATGCATTATCCTAGTTTTGTAGTTTAGTAGGTAATAAAAAGTGAAAATGAAATCATTATGCATCTCCGCAATCACAGCCTTTGCAATTATCATCAGTGGATGCCAATCCAATGCGGATTCCTTTGCAGCAGATGTTTATGACACAACTCAATTAAACGAAAAACAAGAAACAAAGACAATCAATATCATTTCTGTTCTTCCTGCCAAAATCGTTGTAGAAAACAACACGAATAAACAAGCAGCTCAAACATTTGGTGCCATTCTTGGTGCTGTGGCTGGCGGTGTTGTGGGTTATAACGCAGGTCCCGGTTCCAGAGCAGGTATTGCCGCAGGTGCAATCGGGGGTGGCGCGCTTGGTGCAGCAGCAGGATCAATGGTAGATGATAAAGTTATCGTTGAAGGTGTCTCTCTTACCTATAAAGAAAACACTAAAATTTACACCTCAACTCAAGTTGGGCGCACATGCCAATTCACACCAGGGCTAGCCGTAGTCATTTCAACCAAAACAAATGAAACACGCGTTCAGCCTAATGCTACGTGCCAAGATAAAAAATAAGCAGGTGAATCATGATTAAAAAAATTCTTATCGCATCTTTACTGATCACACTATCCACTCCTGTATTTGCTTCATCTCTTCAAAGCCAGCTTTCTGCCATTGCTCAGGCAGAAAGTGAAGGTAAAGCAGAAGAACAAAAACAACAGGCCGAAAAAAAAGCTCAATTAGAAAGAGCAGCCAGAGTGGAAAGAGAAAGAAAGCAAAGAGAAGCGGCTGCCAGAGCAGAGAAAATCAGAAAGCAAGAAGCGACCCGAGAAGCTGAAAAACAAAGAGTACTGGCTGAAGCAACAGCAGATAAGAAACGGGAGCAGGCTTATGAAGATGAGCTACGTAAACTTGATATAGAGATGAAAAAACTTGAACTAGAGAAACGTTCAGCCAGAGCAAAGCGTGAAAATGAGTTCATTGATCATAAACAAATCAATAAATTATAATATATTGTTAACCGAATAACCTCAGCACACCTATCTACCTGAACACTTCCAGGGGAAATACCATTCAATATAACACATAGCAATGGACTTTATGCTCGTTAGATAGGTAAAGTTTAGGGTCACGGGTAAGGATAAAAAGGAACTACTATCACCATAGGGCAGAAATCTGCCCTTTTAATATACGGGATTATCTCGAACCCAAAATCTGCGCTATACAGGAAATTAGGCATAAAAATAGAAATTTAAGACTTAGAAATAATTAAACTCTAATTATCCTTCAAAATTAAAAACTATTTCTACCCTTCCCTTGTCTCCATTGGCAACGCTGAACGCGACTTCCTTGTTTAAACAATCGAACATATAAAGATGGCCTACGCCATTGTCTTTACTACACTTTGCACTTTTTATGGGGCAATTACTCTCAATTTGCCAATACCAACCAATGTTGTTCCATACCCATTTCGGCCAAAGAATCCATTTCAAATCGCAAGCTCCGGGACTGTCAGGGCTTGCTCTAACTCCATAATTTACTTTCCAATCTATTTCCCTCCATTGAAACACTGTACAAGCTTGTGTTTCAATAGGCATAGAGACTTTTGATATATTTGAATGTACAGGTGGAAAAATGATTATTTGATCTGAGCCAGCATTAGACATGCACCAATTATTCTTTTTCACAATATAAATATTATTAGATGTACTGGATGATTCGTTTATAAAATCTATATCAGCCTTGTGGCTAGCCATAGCTGGCTTTGTTATTAAAGATAAGGCCATTAAAACGATACTAAATAAAATTTTCATATTTCCCCCTTTTAATGAAATCATTCAAAATAAGCATTACTATTACTCATCATTAATGGAATTCTAAAATGATAACTGCTATATCATATAAGCTATTCACCTATCCGCTTTAGTATAAATAATCCCCTGTGATAAATGTAACTCAAAAATCGACAGGCTATTGAGGTGGTTAATATACTCTCGCTGATAAACAGAACGAATATATCAACGAGTGATAATGATTGAATGAATTTATTACCTTTGTGTGTGGGGGTACAAGTGGGGAAAAATCACATCTATAAATATGTAAGAATGCAAGTTATAACAATTAATAAATCATCCTTTTAAAATTCAACACTCATACTGAGTATCTTATTAAATAAGATATTTAAAGCATATTATCTATTGATCTTTTTAACAAAAAAGTTAGTTTCTATTATGTGTGAAAAATACCGCTCTTATATAAATTAGGCTATAGGGAAAAAACACTAAAGGAGATCTTAATGATAGATAAAAAATTATCTCTTTCTGAAAAAATATATCCTCTGTGGGGAAATAATAACGCTCCATTATTAATCGTCCTTGGTCAATCAAACAGTTAGGGTCATGGTACTGAATTAACATCAGATGAAGCAATTATTCAGGGTTTAGAAAACGTATTTACCTTATCCCTGCCAGAAGTTTATAGCGTTAATTTTTCCACCAGAAATGCCCCAAACTACAATGGCATAGCCACTCAATTTGGCGTATTTACCTCCGATGATATGCATTACAACGGAGAAACCCAGAAATGGTTTGCTCAGCAGGAATGGGAACGAATTTTAGCTGGTTATCAGGGTATTGAATTGTGAAGTATATGGAATCTCTTGAAATCCATAGGGTATATACCGCCTATATGTCAACACCAAACTTCTGCTGAACGACTCTTTTTCCCTGCTCTGTCAATTTCAGCTCACGGCTATCTAATTGTCTGACAGCCCACTTTTTTTGCAGAAAAGTTTTAAGCAAAGAAGCACCCAGAAAACCACTCAGATGAAAATACCGTTCACTCCAATCCAGACAAGCACAGGCAAATTTTCGCCTTGAAACTGTTTCCATATCGCAGCACACACCAAGAGAAAATAAAAACACTTTTCCTTGCAGTGTCAATTTATAGTCATCAGTTATCCAAAGATTAGAAAGCAAACTATTGTGAATTTTTACTGCCACCTCTCCTGCCATATGGTCATAACAAGTTCGGAAAAAGCGCAGTGATTTTGGTGTGGAAATTTTGATAGTGCCTATATCTTCGCTATTAGCAAAACACATCATGTTTTCCAGTAATACAGCGACGTCTTCACTGTGAATTTTAAAATAATATTCGGATACGAGTGCGATCTGCCAATAAAGCTGCAGAAGATATGCAAGAAACACAAGGCCATATCACCCGCTGGAAAACTCATGTCACTCAGTTAAACACAATGCTGGCCCCCGGCAATCATATGACCATGTTGTCTATGCCGAATGTTAAAACATTTATTGATGAGCTATGGCTAAAGCAGGGTTAAAGACAGAGTAAAACTACCCTATCATATTTCGATGATCACCGAAGTGGCCACAAAATCTGTAAGGTATCATGGCATTTTCTATCCTTCAGAGGAGCAATCATGTTAGCTGTCATATTTGAAGTCGAAATCGCAGAAAACCAAAGTGAACGTTACTTTGATGCCGCAGCCACACTCAGGCCACTATTAAATACCATTCCGGGGTTTATTTCCGTAGAACGTTTCCAAAGCCTCAACAATAAGAAAAGACCCAATGGATTTCAAGCTGCATCGCGGCGGCAAGGGAACGAATCCCTGGAAGCATAGATAACTATGTGACCGGGGTGAGTGAGTGCAGTCAACAAAGAGGCAACTTGAAAGACAAAGGGTATAAATAGCTTTCATTATCATATTGGCATAATAAAGAGTCCATTAAACAGTGGCAAAATACTGACCAACACCGGGAAGCACAAACGTCAGGGCGCAACGGTATATTTGCAGATTATCGATTAAGCGTTACAGCCATTATTCGTCACTATGGAATGCATGAACGGGAGGAAAACTAAAAGAAGATTAAAAAGTATTTTGGTTGTTATTTATTGGGAGATAAATTCCCGTCATCTCCCAATAAATAACCATTTTTAGGTAATTAGACTGATTAAAGGGCATATCAAAGATTAGTATGTCGCGAATGAACACCCAATAAATCGACCAAAGAACATCCAATACCAATATCCCATTGAAAATCCTGTAACCAGTACATAACTGATCGATTTTAACTTACACAATGAAAATGCTTTGATACCTTTCACTGCAAATACCAGCATAAATGGCAATAGAAAAAAAAGACATAATGGTGCTGTCAATATCCTGTCATCATTGATAACAAAAGAACTGACCACATCACAAACGGTATTGATCCCTTCTTCCCCGATCGTCCACTCAAAATCAACCGTTGACAAACATCCTATCAATGTAGTACTGAACAAAATAAAGGTGATACAGGCGAGTATATTTATAATTTTCATGCTCATTTATTTTTCTCATCTATTTATAAGGCATAAGACGAGATTTAATCCTTTCTTAAGCTCATTAAATTAAATCTGAAACGTTTATATCAAAAAACTTAATACGGCATTCTCTCGGCCTGCCAAAGATCAGATCTTGATCACAAGATAAGATAATATGATGAATAGAAAAACCAGGATTTGTCAGAGGCGAAAAATTTAATACACCCTAAGAGGTATAATAAATTCAGGCTATTAATAACAATACGTGATAAAAAATGCGTGATAAAAATACAGGGGAAAGGAATAAGCCCTTATCCGTTTAATTAACAAACAGATAAGAGCCAGAGGCCTGAAAGTCACAAACTCACATTAGACTTAATTATCGATACATCTCAAACAGAGACATTCCTTTTAAGTCTGTAAACGCTTTAAAAGAAGCCTGCAAAGCAGCCTGTTGTTGGTAATAGCTGGAAATAGCCGCAGTCCAATCCACATCGACCAATTCCCCAGAGCGAACTTTATTGGCAATACTACGTTCACTACCCAAAGCATCCAGTTGATCCAATTCCTGAAGTTGTAAACCAAGTACGGCTTCCACAGAAGAGAAGTTATTCTGGCTGTTACGGATCCCACGGTTAGCTTTATTCATCAACTCATTAGCTTCGTTTTTCTGCTCTTCAGTCGCCAAACTGTATGGTGTTCTCAACGCTTTGATTGCCATATCAATGGAGGCAAAAACATCAGATTCACTCGAACTGCCATCAGGCTCTTTAACCGGGCTGGATGTCTCTGATAAAAAAACCTGATGTCCGGTATGAGCAAACACCATTGTGCGGTTATCATCCACTTTCTGGGTGATTGCTTCGCCACCTCCAACGTAACTGACTTTGCCATCTTTATCTGCTACAAAAGGAGGCTTATCCGTTTTATAACCAGCAAAAATATAACGGCCATTACCATCAGTTTTATTACCGAGATTCAACAGGGCTTGTTTAAAACCTTCCAATTTCTGCGCATAGGATTCACGATCTTGCTCACTCTGTTCATCCGCAGCCGCAACTAAAGTCTCAAACACGTTAGCTACCACCTTAACGGCATCAGAAGTAATGCTCAATTGGGATGACATGGCATTTTTGGCAAAAATACGGGCAGTCATAAACTGCTGGTTTTTCGATTCAGATTGAGAAACCATGATGTTTTGTGATGCAGCTAAAGGATCATCGGATGGATTAATTACCCGGCGACCGCTGGACAGTTGTTCACCATATTTCATCCACTTGGATTGGGCGCCCAAAATCCCATTCATTTTTTGGCTGTATAATAGATTCGTACTTACACGCACAATATCATTTCCTTTTTGTTACCGGCGAATAGCGACTAGCAAGAATAGCTACCAGAAAGAATAGTTACTATCAAAAACAGTGATCAGCGAATGCCCAAAATAGCATCAAACAAAGTTGTCGCCGTCTGGATCACACGGGCGTTTGCCAGATAGTACTGCTGCATACGTTGCAGCTCGCCGTATTCTTCGTCCATATTAACGCCGGAAATTGATTCACGGGTCGATTTCCATTTATCAACGATGTGGCCTTGTCTTTCAACGCTGATATTTGCGCTATTAGCTTTGCTGCCCACTGTACTTACCAGTGAGGCGTATGCTCCGGCAAAGGAAGCCTTGCCATCGACCAAACGTTTATCCTGTAATTCAAGGAATTTCTTCGCGTTGCGGTTATCACTTTGACCAGTTTTGTTGTCTCCCGCTGCCGCCAATTGGGATGAATCCTTAAGATTCAATTCTAACGTAGCCACGACGTTACTGACCGTTTTCAGAGTGTATTTATCGTGATCCTGTACGCGAGTAGTATCAATTTCTACTTTCAGCCCATCAAATTCCAGCGTATTGCCGTTTTTGGTCACAGCAACCATTTCACGATCAGAAAGACGTTGTACTTTCCAATCTCCACTTTCATATTTGAGACTGTAATCACTGGCTTTCACTTTGGTGGTATCGCTATATTCCACCTTGATGTCAGCCGTACCTTTGTTATCACTGTTAGAAACAACTTCCGGTTTGCTAAAGTTGAAGAAATCAATGCCCGCTTTACCTTTCAGGTCAAAGCCAGCATGTTGTACCTGGTTAAATTGGTCAGCCATGACCAGCGCCAGTTGGTTTAGTTCATTACGGGTTGAATCGATAACTTCGCTACGCACGCGCAATGCACCGCCCAACTTGCCACCTGAAATGAAACGCTCATCAATTTCTCTCGTACCCACTGTGCCATTGTTATAACCTAGCGTAATACGGCTACTGTCAGTACTGGATGGAATAGCTTCCATCCGGTAGGATTTATCACCCGATACCAGTGACATACCACCACCGAATGAGACGTTATAAACTCCACCATCCTGTTGAGTGACACTCACTTCCACCAGATCATTTAATTTACTGACCGCCAGATCTCGTTTATCCAGCAATGCCAACGGTTCACCTGTACCCACACCACGCATACGAGTGATTTCATTATTCAGCTTGGCAATTTCTTCTGAGTATTTGTTGATTTCTATAACATTTTTCTCAATCTGAGAATTGATGCTGCTATCAACCTGACGCAAAAATTCGTCTGCTTCTTTAAATCGGCTGACTAAACCTTCCGCTTTGCCTAACACCGTGGTTCTTGCCGCGCTGTCTTCTGCATTGCTTTCAACCGTCCCCAGGCTTTTGAAAAAGTCTTCAATGGAATTCGATAAGCTAGTGTCTTTATCTGCTAACAAGTTGTTGATTTTGTTACTCTGCTCGTTATAAGCCTTTAAGGCAGATTGTTTGGTTTGCGCAGAGCTATATTGCTGATCGATAAACTCGCTATATTCACGGTTAATGGTAGTCACCGTCACACCGTTACCCACAAAACCAGCGGGTGACAGGGCCCCATTATTTTGTGTCATTACGGTGGTCTGTCGGTTATAACCTTCGCTTCTGGAGTTAGCAATATTATTACCCACTACACTCATTGCCACCTGTGCGGCATTAATACCACTCATGGCAGTATTCATAAGGCTGTTGGACATTGTAGATCCTTTTACGTTTTCGTTATGCCTCCATCATGGGAGGCCAACTGCTGTCGTTATCGGTATATACCCAATGGATTTCAAGAGGCAACTTGAAAGACGAAAGGGATAAATTATCTGTAAAAGTTATCGGCAGGATATTCTGATCCTTGAACAAAAATGATTTGGACTGTTCGGTCAGAACAAGTTATCGAAATCATAGTTATAGGCTTTTACCATTTGATGACCGCTATTCTTTAATTGTTGGATCAGTGATACCAGTTTCTCGGCATAACCAGGATCTGTGGCGTACCCTGCATCTTGCAAGGAGTATGCTCCCTGTTCTGCGGTCGTTGACCGGGCAACTTTGGCATAGCGCGGGTTTTCCGCCAGTAATTTGACGTAATCCGTGACGGCTTCCAGATAAGAGTCATAAACCCGGAAACTGTCACGTATTATCTTCGGTTCACCCTCAATGTATTCGGTTGTCGTGATTTGAGTGACAGGCCCTTGCCAGCTTTTGCCTGCTTTGATGCCAAACAGGTTATGACTCGGCTTACCCTCTTCGGTCAGAATTTCCCGTTGCCCCCAACCAGATTCCAGTGCTGCTTGTGCAATGATCAGTAAATGGGGGATACCACTTTGCTGACTGGCTATCTGCGCAGGCACAGAAAGCATAGAAACAAAGCGGGCACTGTTTATTGGTAAAGACCTGGTCATTGGCAGAGTTTTCGACTGTGCTGCACGGTTGGGTGATTGATCAGGCATTGTCCGACGTAGAAACTGTTCCAAAGCTTGTTTTGGCAGGGTATGCAGGATTTCATTATCCAATGGCATCGGTACAGTTCCGGCCAGTTCACTGGGAGCGCTGTTAGTATTAGGAATAGTGATGTTAGGAATAGTGGTGTTAGGAATAGTGGTGTTAGGAATAGCGTTGGAAAACTGTTTGACGATCATATCGGCAAATCCCAGTCCTTTTTGAGAAAGATCCTGGGCAATCTGCTGATCGTACATCGAAGTATAAAAACGCGTCTGATCACTACTCAACATGCCATCCTGTGGCAATGAGGAACGCATACTTTTCAGCATCATCTGAACAAATACGCCTTCCAGTTGTTGGGCTACCTGCCGTAGCCCCTGTTGTGGTTCCTGTGACAATTTGGCTTTCAGTGAATGGAGTGAATTCACATCGTAAGCAACATTCGGCATCGTCAGAAAATCATTCATCAGATAATCTCCAGCTTCGCCCGCAAGCAACCTGCACTTTCCATCGCCTGCAAAATAGACATTAAGTCTGTCGGTGTTGCTCCCAAAGCGTTCAACGCACGAATAACCTGAGTCAGGTTTGCACTGGCATTAACTTTCTGTAGCACACCGCCCTGCTCTTGAATACCAACCCCGGTATTGCGGGTCACAACCGTATTTCCCCCTGCCAGTGGTGCATTTGGCTGATTGACTACCGTCTGACGCTCAACAATCACAGACAGGCTGCCATGAGCAATTGCACAGCTATCCAATGTGACATTGCGGTTCATCACCACCGATCCTGTACGGGAGTTGAAAATCACTTTGGCGTCGCCGGCATCGACACGAATATTCAGGTTCTGAACCTGTGACAGGAATTTCACCTGTTCGCTGTTCTCTATCGGCAAACGTAACTGTACCGTGCGGGAATCCAGCGCTGTCGCTGTGCCTACACCTTTCAGACGGTTGACAGCATCACTGATTTGCTGAGCCAGACTAAAATCATCTTCATTCAATTGCAGATTCAGAATACCTTTCTGACCAAATTTCGTTGGCAATTCCCGTTCAATAACAGCACCATTGGAAATTCGCCCACCGGCAAGTTGATTGATTTTAAGGCTGTTGCCACCTGCACTCACTCCCGCACCACCGACCAGAATATTGCCCTGTGCCAGTGCATATACCTGATTATCAACACCTTTCAGTGGGGTCATCAGCAATGTACCGCCACGCAGACTTTTGGCATTCCCCAGTGAGGAAACGACCACGTCAATGCTTTGCCCTGAACGCGCGAATGGTGGCAGCTTGGCTGTCACCATAACGGCAGCAACGTTCTTAAGTTGCATATTTGTACCGGGCGGCACAGTGATCCCCAACTGCGATAACATATTACTTAAACTTTGGGTGGTGAAAGGCGTTTGCATGGTCTGGTCACCCGTGCCATCCAGCCCGACCACTAAACCATAACCAATCAGCGCGTTATCCCTGACCCCCTCAATGGTCGTCAAATCACGAATGCGTTCAGCAAAAGCGTTGTTCGGCGCAAATGTGTTGAACAGTACCAGCAAAAACGTAAAAAGGCTGGCGACTAATTTTTTCATTCTGACCATCCTCTTTTAAAACGGTGAGATATTCATAAAGAAACGCTGTAACCACCCCATGTGCTGCGCTTCATTGATATAACCATCGCCAACATACTCAATGCGGGCATCTGCAACCTGATTAGAGCTGACTGTATTGTTGCCAGTGATGGTGCGCGGGTTAACAACGCCAGAGAAGCGGATAAATTCCGTTCCCTGATTGATAGCAATCTGTTTTTCCCCGACAACATGCAGGTTACCGTTTGCCAACAATTGATCCACGGTCACCGTAATTGTGCCCCTGAAAGTATTGTTCGCATTCGCCCCGCCTTTACCGCCAAATTCATTATTACCTTCCATGCCCAAATCAGTTTTATCACCGCCCATCAATCCCTGTAAAAAACGGGGAGTCAGGGCAGCAGCGAAACTGGTTTTACCATTACGGCTGGCATTGGCTGAGGAGTTTTTACTGGCACTGACATTTTCTTGCAGGATAATCGTCAGCGTATCGCCGATATTGCGTGGACGACGGTCTTCAAACAGTGGCTGATAACCGTAATAGACTGGCTGGACAGTCTGAAAAATAGAACCATTCGGCACTGGGGCAGGTGTTTCAGCGGGGTTTGCGGTTGTTTGTCCTTTCACCAGTGGCTTGTGTGGCATATAAGCACAGCCCCCCAATGTCAGTGCCGACAATGCGAGTGCCGCCACAGGTATGCTGATACGCCACTTATTTCTCTGGTTTTTCCGTAAACCAGTGGAGCCATAAGCTACATGGTTTTTAGCATGGCTTTCGGCAACGGGCATTGTATCCATCTTCTATGCTCTTAAGTTTATCGTAGAAATAGTGGAGGAACGTGTTCCCCCACCATCAATGGTTAGGTTATAGCTGGGCCAGTTTTTGCAGCATTTGATCAGAAGTTGATACTGCCTTGCTGTTGATTTCATAGGCTCGCTGCACCTGAATCATATTGACCAACTCTTCTGCCACATTGACGTTAGACGTTTCGACAAAACCTTGACGAAGCGTTCCAGCCCCATTGAGACCTGGCGTGTTTTCCACCGGTACACCAGAACTGTTGGTTTCCAGATACAGGTTCTCACCAATGCTTTCTAAGCCACTTTCGTTGATGAACGTAGTCAGGGTGAGCTGCCCGACCTGTTGCAGAGCGGCTTGTCCCTGTACCTTGACACTGACAATCCCATCATCGGCAATACTGAGCTTAGTGGTGTTGTCTGGAATGATGATGGCTGGCACGACCTGAAAACCCCCGGCAGTGACCAACTGGCCGTTCTGATCTTTCTGAAATGAACCATCACGGGTATAAGCAGTGGTTCCATCAGGCATCTGGATCTGGAAAAAGCCGCGTCCTGAAATTGCCACATCATTAGTACTGGCTTTCACTATATTACCCTGGCTATGCAGCCGTTCCGTCGCGACTGGACGAACCCCCGTACCAATCTGCAAACCGGATGGCAGATTGGTCTGTTCAGATGACATGGCACCTGGTTGACGTTCAGTCTGGTAGAGCAAATCTTCAAACACTGCACGCTGGCGTTTAAAGCCGTTAGTGTTGACGTTTGCCAGGTTATTGGCAACAACATCCATATTGGTTTGCTGAGCATCCAGCCCAGTCTTGGCAATCCATAAAGATCGGATCATGAATTTATCCCCCCGATTAGCTCATAGCGAGAATTTGGTTAGCCCGCTGCGCATTTTCATCGGAACTGTGTATGACTTTCATCTGCATCTCAAAGCGACGCGCGTTGGCGATCATGTTCACCATACTTTCCACTGGATTAACATTGCTGCCTTCCAGGACACCTGGCATCAGTTTCACTTCGGTGCTGGCCGCCAATTCATTGCCCTGCTGTTCCCGCGCCTGTGGCGTTAAATGAAACAAACCATCGTCGCCCCGCACCACTTGGTTGGCTTCCGGTTTGACGATTTTCAGCTTGCCAATCTGCCCCAATAACGTGGGTGGATCGCTGGCAATCAGGGCAGTGATGACACCGTCTGTCGCAATGGTCAATTCAGCCTGCGGCGGAACATCAATCGGCCCGTTTTCGCCCATCAACATGCGCCCCTGCACCATCAGTTGCCCTTCGGGTGAAATCTGGATGCTGCCGTTGCGGGTATAGGCTTCTGTCCCGTCTTCAAGCTGAACAGCCAGATAGCCACCTTGTCCAACCGCCACATCTAACGGACGGGAAGTGTAATTCATGGGTCCCTGACGGCTATCCATGCCGGGAGTGGAGGCAACAACTAAAGTACGGGTAGGTAGTGTTTCACCTTCAATTGGCACAGCACGCAAGGCAGCAAGCTGGGCTTTAAAGCCCGGTGTTGACGCATTGGCCAGATTGTTGGTGGTCACAGCCTGGTGCTCCAGCGTCTGGCGTGCAGCGCCCATAGCGGTATAAATGACGTGATCCATAAAGCTATCCGCCTGAGCCTATTAACGCATGCTGACCAGCGTTTGCAGAATTTGGTCCTGCGTTTTGATGGTCTGGGCGTTAGATTGGTAGTTACGCTGGGCGACAATCATGCTGACCAGCTCCTGGCTCATATCAACGTTTGATGATTCCAGCGCACTGCTAATCAGCTTGCCGAAGTTACCGGAACCCGCAATACCCACTACCGGACTACCGGATGCACCGGATTCTACCCAAACGTTATCGCCTTGCGCAGTCAAGCCTTCAGGATTAGAAAAGTTTGCCAGTATTACCTGACCTAATACTTGTTTCTGGTTATTGGAATAGGTAGCGTAAATCTTGCCGTCATTATCCACACGGTAATCAATGAAACTACCCGCAGCATAGCCATTTTGTGTTGGATTAGAGGTAAAATCTTGTGCAATGTTCTGCTGTTTACTCCCCGAAAAATCGATGGTGATTGGCGCAGCAATTGAACCATTCAAAGATTCTACATCGAATTTAAATGTATTATTGATGCCGTCCATTTGACCATTACCGTCAAATGCCACATTACCCAATTTATGAGCGGCAGAGCCTGCGACAGAAATATCCTTAGCATGAAACTCCCACGTATTGTTGGCTGTTTTCACGAAGAATATATTGAGGTCATGTTGATTCCCTAAACTGTCATAGAATTGCAGAGTTGTGCTGTAGTTAAAGCTATCTTTATTATTCGGATCAAAGGGATTTTTTCCCTGATCAATTGCTTTGTGCATTGAATTTAGGGTAGCTTTCAACTTAACTTCTGTACTCGCTTTCGCATTCAACATATCCGTTGGAATTGAAAGTGGTACTACAGCTCCGCCTTCCTGAATTTCTCCGTTTACCGCCGGATAACCCGTCAACTTCATGCCCTGCATATTGATCAGATTACGCTCTTTGTCCATTTGGAACTGACCGTTACGGGAATAAAAAATATTACCGCTGGGATCCTGCATGCGGAAAAAACCACCCTGGGTAATTGCCATATCTAATTGGCGATTAGTCTTAGCGGTTGAGCCATCTTTAAAGTTCTGAAACATACCAGAAACCTTAACCCCCAAACCCACGTCTGAACCACTGAAAACATCCGCAAACGCGGCAGAGCTAGATTTAAAGCCAAATGTCGCTGAGTTTGAGATGTTATTACCAATAACATCCAGATTGCTCGCTGCAGCATTCAAGCCACTGACCGCTTGTGAAAAAGACATATGTCCTCCGTTTAATTAAAGAATCTGACGAACTTCGTCCATGTTTACCGTACCTACCAGCCCTAAATCCAATTTAGTGCCATTCTCTTGCCGCACAACGCCTTCAACCTTGGCAGATCGCAGGGAATTGACCATCAACGCTTGATCCTGCTGGCTTGCGGAAACGGTGAAGTTGTAAGCGCCTTGTTCCACTGCATTGCCGTCTGCGTCTTTACCATCCCATCCGAAGCTGTGTACACCGGCACCCAAAAATTCGGATGAGCTGGGATCTAATTTATTGAATTCCATCTCCCGAACAACTACGCCACTTTTATTTCTGATGGTCACTTTGACGGTATCGGCGGGTCGGTTTAGTTCAAAGCCAATTGGGGTTGCACTGTTTTCACCAGCCCCCAGCAAAATCTCATTGCCAGGAACCATGACATCTCGGCCAATCAGTGCTACCGTTTGCATCGTGTGGTTACTGTCCATTTGTCCGACAATGGAACCCAACGTCTTATTGAGTTTCTCAATCCCCTCAACGGTACTGATCTGCGCAATCTGTGAAGCCAATTCACTGTTTTGCATTGGGTTGGTTGGATCTTGGTTTTTAAGCTGGGCAACCAGAATATTCAAGAAACTGTCTTTGATATCACCACTATTTTGCGGTTTTTGGTTGCCCAATTTAGACAGTTCACTGACTGCTGAATTATCCAATGATTCATTAATTGGAGCGGTAATTCCCATAACGATATTCCTGTTACTGGCCCAGCGTCAGCGTTTTCAGCATGATGGATTTGGTGGTATTAAGTACTTCAACGTTCGCCTGATAGCTGCGGGAAGCCGAGATGGTATTGACCATTTCCCCGACGACATCCACATTCGGCATACGTACATAACCTTTTTCATCAGCCAACGGGTTACCCGGCTGATATTCAAGACGAAAAGGTGTGGGATCATCCACCACTTCACTGACGCGCACACCGCCGATCTCCTGTCCTGCTGGTGCAGCGACACGAAATACGACTTGTTTGGCACGATAAGGCTCGCCATTCGGCCCAACGATACTATCGGCATTCGCCATATTGCTGGCACTGACATTCAGCCGCTGAGACTGAGCAGAAAGCGCGGAGCCGGCAATATCAAAAATACTGAGTAGAGACATTCCCATTATCCTTGTGACTGTAGAACTGACATCATGCTTTTGATCTGAGCATTCGTCATGGTCAGTTCAGCCTGATATTTCAGACTGTTATCTGCAAAATTGCTGCGTTCCATATCCATGTCAACGGTATTTCCATCCATCGCCGTCTGGTGAGGCACCCGGTACAACAGATCCATCTCCAGACGTTTCTGAGGCTGAATGGGAATATGTCGATTGGAAGTCAGAGTCAGCCCAATTCCATTCCCCGTCACACGACCATGTTCCATCACCTTTCTTAATTGGGCGGCAAAATCGATATCGCGAGCCTGATAGCCAGGGGTATCCGCATTGGCAATGTTTGCCGACAGAATTTCCTGCCGCTGGTTGCGGAGTACCAGGGCTTCTTGTCGAAAATGAAAGGCGGTATCTAATTTATCGAGCATATTCCTCCCTCGCCTGTTTTATAGCCAGCTTTATAGGCCAGTTTAGGGTAAGTCCCGCAGAACCAAGCCCCGTAACGCATTAAGAGCGCTAACAGCATAAACGCAGAAGAAAAAGCCGATTCGAAGAATAGACACAAATTGATTTGCTATTTATCCCATTAACTAATAATCAAGCGCGTTACACTATTAACCTCCAGCAGATACTGAATATTTTTGGCATCATGGTTTACCTCACTGGTGTCAGGTAATAGAAGAGTAAGGTAAGAATAAGAGAGATAAAGATGATTAAAATGCCTGCATTAAAATTTATCGGCTTCCTTACCTTTTTTCTTAACCTGTTTTTTGCTGGTTCTTTGGCATGGGGGAATGATTTACCCCGTTCAATCAATGATTATTTCAAGCAAATTCATCACGGCACGAACTATAAAGTTTCCGTAGACATTAAAACACCGGAACAACAATGGCCAACATGTGAATCTCCTGAAATACATCCACCAATGGGCAATAAAAATTGGGGAAATATTTCGCTGCCGGTTAACTGTGGTCAGCAACGTCGTTTTATGCAAATCTACGTCCGTGTTATCGGCCCATACTTAGTTTCAAATCGTGCAATTCAACGTAATTCGGTACTGAGAGAAAAAGATTTTCAGGTCAAAACAGGCGCTTTAGACAAATTGCCAAACGACATCATTCATAACAAAAAGGTTACACTTAATGGTATTGCCATTCGCAACATACCTGCCGGGCAATTCATCACACGTAATATGCTCCGGCGTCCATGGGTGATTAAAGCCGGACAAAATGTTGTCATCACCGTAGATGGGCAAAATTTCCGGGTACGTTATGAAGGAAAAGCAATTAACAATGCTGCAAGTTTTGATAATATTCGTGTCCGCTTGGTTTCTGGACAGGTTATTACCGGAGAAGCTCAGGAAAATGGTAGTGTAAAAATGATGTTATGAATGGCTAAAGTTTTATGTTTCTACGCCGATATAACCATCAGACCATGATTTACAGGCATGCCAGCGGTATATCGCCTGCTACCTCTACCCAATAGAGTTAAGACAAATAAATAATGCCTGATTAAAGGATTACGATTATGAGTATTGAACGCACTCAACCTCTACTGGCTATTGCTGCTTTACAGCAACGCAATGCCAATGAAACTGCCCAGAGCACTCGCAGGATTGTGGCTGTTGCAGAAAAAAGCGCCGATACGCAAGTTAGACTGAGTGAGGCGCAGAAAAAACTGGTTCAGCCAAGTAGTCAAGACATTAATATTCAAAAAGTACAACAACTGAAAGAAGCGATTGCAAAGGGAACCCTGACCATGGACAGCGGTAAAATTGCTGATGCCCTGCTCAGAGAAGCCCTTGAAAACTGATTAATTAAAACTTATTACCTTAATAACAAGGAATATAAGCAATAAACCAGCAAAATCATAAAGGCCATAAATGGAAGAACTTCAACTCTTGCTTGAGCAGCAAAGTGCACACTTACATTCGCTTTCGACAACGATGGCAGAAGAACAACGTATCCTGAGCGAAGGCTTTATTGAAGCGAATCAACTGCATCGTGTCACAGAGCAAAAAACATTTTTGCTTTCGGCACTCGATCATGCGGAAAGAAAGCGTCAGCAACTAAATGAAACGCTGAAAGTGAATGCTCCTTATGCTGACCATGAAATATTGGCGGTGTTGTGGGATCAAATCAGTCAGTCGGTTGAACGAATTCGTGATTTAAATGCGCATAATGGATTTTTGTTGGATCAACATATTGAGTTAAATAGTCAGGCAATTGCTTTTTTGAAAAGCCATCACAGTCCTTCTCTTTATGGTGCTGATGGTCAGGCCCGTCACAATTCTGCCTTATCGGGCCATAAGATCAGTGTTTGATTATTCTCATGCTGCTTAAGCAGCAATCTTTACAGACCTCTTGGTATATCCGTAATAATAAGAGGTCTGTTTCTGTGTCGTTGTATTAAAACCCTATCTTTTTCAAAATCCCCCTATCTTAATGAGATGGCCGCCCTCACCCTAGCGGCAGTATATTAACAGGGTGATTATCTTTGATAAGAGGCTACCATCATGAACACCATCGCACTGATTGGCATCGATCTCGGCAAGCATTCCTTTCATATCCATTGTCAGGATCCATCGGGGAAAGCCCTGATGCGTAAAAAATTCACCCGTACTAAGTTGATGGAATTCTTAGCCGACTGTTCTCCGGCAACGGTTGTGATGGGAGCCTGTGCGGGCGCGCACTTCATGGCAAGGCGGATCGCTGATTCGGGATAAAGTCAAAACCACCAATCAGATGCAGGCTTTCCTGCTTGAGTTTAGCATCAGTATGCCCAAGGGCATTGCCGTGATAAAACGGCTCTCCACTGTGCTGGCCGAACTTCCCCTTCCCCCTTATCTGGTGCAGGTATTACTGCGTTTACAGGCGCATTATCACTATTTGGTTGAACAAATCACCGAGATTGAAACCGCCTTGTCACAGGAGATTGCTCAGGATGATACCGGGCAGCGGCTGATGACGATCCCCGGCATTGGCCCCATCACGGCGAGTGTGCTTTCCTCACAACTGGGCGATGGGAAACAATACGCCTGTAGCCGGAATTTTGCGGCCTCGACGGGATGGGTTCCCCGCCAGTACAGTACCGAAGGAAAGACGACCTTATTGGGGATCAGTAAACGGGGTAACAAGACACTCCGGCAACTGTTGATGCTCTGTGCCCGGTCGTTCATGCAGCATATCGAGCATGGGCAGGGAAAACTGGCTGACTGGGTTAAGCAGCAACTTGAACGAAAGCATTCCAATGTAGTGGCCTGTGCACTGGCTAACAAACTCGCCCGGATAGCGTGGGCTATTACGACACAACACACGGTATTTGTCGCCTAAAGCAGGCGTCATTGTGAAGCTATTTAACTGTTACCCCACTGGTTTTGCGAAGACTAATAATTGATGACATGAACGGCCTGCCGGCCTGATGAGAAACCTAATTAAAAAAATGGCTCTTTGAAGCCGTTGTCTTTTTAAGGTTCATCAGACGCGGAACTCATCGAGGCGCAGGCATCCTTGCCTACAGTGACGCCGGATAGATTTAAGCAAGCCCCAAACTCATCAAAATGAGTGTTGCAAAAAGGAGGGCAACCATAGATTTTTCAAAGCAATAGAAATGCATGACAGAATTACAATTATCATAATAACGAAAATTCTGAGTCCAAGTGATAAAACGTCGCCAGTGGTATTTAGCCTGCCTCCAGACGATTTCAATCAGATTCAGCTCTGAAGAGATATATTTTAAAAATAATCAGACCAGATATTATTTATAGAACACTAATAACGGGCTATGTCCGAATGCGCTATTTCATTAAAGAGAGCATTAAAATGCTATTTTGAGTTAGTTACAGATGAAATGGAAAACAATTGCAATGGCAAGAACCAGAGGATTGATTATTTTTATGATAAGGTGATCACCGTAGTGATCGCCTTATATTTATTATTATTCAGAAGACTTCACTGCCAGTACTATCTTGCACCACCAATCGTCGCTGTCATTCTTATCTGACGGTTATCGGTAATTTCAAGATTGGAAAGTACAACCAATCGGGGCAATACACGGCGCAGAAAACGAGACAATAATGGACGCAGTGCGTGGTTGACCAACAACACAGGCGGTGCACCGAGCATTTCCTGACGCTCCAATGCTTCTGCCGCCTGACGTTCCAGACTTTCAGCCAGTCCCGGCTCCAGTCCACCGCCACCCTGCAATGCCTGAAGCAGAATACGTTCAAGGTTCGCATCTAAGCCAATCACTTTAATTTCATCCGCACCGGGGAACCATTGTTGAGCAATCGCCCGGCCAAGTGCAATACGGATAACAGCAGTCAGTTCATAAGGATCAGTTTGTACCGGTGCATGTTCAGCCAGTGTTTCAATAATGGTGCGCATATCACGGATCGGCACTTGCTCCGCCAACAGGTTTTGCAGAACTTTATGCAACGTGGTCAAGCTGACGACACCAGGAATAAAGTCTTCTGTCAGTTTCGGCATTTCCTGACTGACTCGCTCAAACAGTTGCTGTGCTTCCTGTCTGCCAAACAGTTCACTGGAATGCTGTGACAACAAATGGTTCAGGTGAGTTGCCACAACGGTACTCGCCGCTACAACAGTATAACCCTGTACCTGTGCCTGTTCCCTTAAACTGTCATCAATCCAGACAGCCGGCAGTCCGAAAGCCGGATCTTTGGTCAGGTCACCCTGCAATTCACCTACCGCACCGCCCGGATTAATCGCCAGCCAACGTCCCGGATGGGCTTCACCACGGCCTATCTCTACTCCTTTCATCATGATACGGTAGCTGGCTGGTGCTAATTCAAGGTTGTCACGAATATGAACAACAGGGGGTAAATAGCCCACTTCTTGCGCAAACTTTTTACGAATACCACTGATACGCCCAAGCAGCTCACCATTCTGGCGAAAATCTACCATTGGGATTAACCGATAACCGACTTCCATGCCCAATGGATCTTCTAGTTGCACATCAGACCATGAAGCTTCTGCGGTTTGCTGTTGTTCTTCTACTGCTTTCATCTCTTCATGTTGTACCATAAGCGGATCTTTATCCTTACGAAGCAGGAAGTATCCTACTCCCGCCAATGCCGCGGTAAACAACAGGAAAACAAAATTAGGCATTCCCGGCACTAAACCAAGCAACCCCAATACACCAGCACTCAACATCATCACTTTGGGGTTATTGAAAAGCTGTGTCACCATTTGCTGGCCGACATCTTCATCGGTCGCAACACGGGTCACGATAACACCCGCTGCTGTAGAGATAATCAACGCCGGTAACTGAGCAACCAAACCATCACCGATGGTCAGCAATGTATAAGCTTCTGCTGCATCCCCCAAACTCAATCCATGTTGGACAACACCGACGATCAAACCTCCAACGATGTTGATCACCAGGATCATCAACCCGGCAATGGCATCGCCGCGCACAAATTTACTCGCACCATCCATCGAACCATAGAAGTCTGCTTCTTGTGTGACTTCAGCGCGCCGTTTCTTGGCTTCATCTTCGCCTATCAATCCGGCATTCAAATCGGCATCAATTGCCATCTGTTTACCGGGCATCCCATCCAGTACAAAGCGGGCACCAACTTCAGCGATACGTCCTGCACCTTTGGTGATCACCATAAAGTTAATCAGGATCAAGATAACAAAGACAACGATACCAATGGCAAAATTACCCCCGACAAGGAAGTGACCGAAAGCTTCTACGACTTGTCCTGCCGCTGCCGATCCTGTATGCCCTTCCATCAGAATGATACGCGTCGATGCGACATTCAGTGACAAACGCAACAATGTTGAAAACAGCAAAATCGTCGGAAAAGCGGCAAAATCCAGCGTCCGACGCGTAAACATCGCTACCAGCAAAACCATGATGGAAAGTGCGATATTAAAAGTGAACAGTAAATCAAGCAGAAATGGGGGTAACGGCAGTACCATCATCGACAAGATCATGAGGATGAGTACAGGCCCCGCAAGCATTTGCCATTGGGAGCCTTTTATATTTCCCGGTAAACGATTCCCCGATAAACGGAACAATGAGGCCAGATTAGCCATGACGATTATTCTCTCCAGCAAAATCCAGTGCTGGCGGCACTGGCAGATTTTCAGGTGTTTTTGGTTTCAGGCCACCTTCCCGTTTCCAACGTTTCAATTGGTAAACCCAGGCAAGCACTTCAGCAACGGCAGCATAGAGTGCCGCCGGAATAAAACCGCCCACTTCAGCATGGCGAAACAATGCTCGCGCTAATGGAGGGGCTTCCAATAGTGGAATGCGATTTTCCGCGCCAATCTCTTTAATACGCAAAGCGATGAGTCCCGCTCCTTTCGCCAATACCTTAGGTGCACTCATTTTTTTACTGTCATACTGTAAAGCAACGGCATAGTGGGTCGGGTTAGTGACAATAACATCCGCTTTTGGCACATCCGCCATCATCCGTTTACGTGCAGCCGCACGTTGTTGTTGGCGAATTCGCGCCTTTACATGTGGATCCCCTTCTTGTTCCTTAAATTCATCCTTGATCTCCTGACGGGTCATTTTCAGTTTTTTCAGATGGCTGCGGATCTGATAAAACACATCAAACGCCACCATTGGTATTAACATAAACAAAACAACGTAGCCTGCAAAAATCAACATCAGCATGGCATCACTCAATGCCACCAAGGGTGTTTGGGTAGTCAGGTTTAACATGGCAGGCCAATTCGCCCAGATAAACAGGGCAGCTCCCCCTCCGACCATTGATGCTTTCAAGATGGCCTTGAACAGTTCCGCCAATGCGTTCATGGAGAAAATTTTCTTCAGACCAGCAACCGGATCCAGTTTCGCCAGATCAAATTTGATAGATTTTGAGCTGAATATCAGCCCTCCCATCAATGTCGGCGCACTTAAGGCAATCAGGATCAGGCCGACAAACACAGGTAACAGTGCCCAAACTGCCTGTTTTAATAAGCGACCAACCTGCTGTACCATCTGCTTATCATTACTGACCATGTTATGATCAAAGTTGAATCCCTCGAATACCATCAATGAAAGCTCATGAGTGATCGACTGTCCGCTCATCCAAAGCAGACTGACGCCTCCTGCTAACATCAGGATAGAAGTGAGTTCCTTTGAACGTGCTATCTGCCCCTCTTTACGCGCTTTTTCCCGTTTATGGGGCGTGGGTTCTTCGGTTTTTTCGAGATCGCTATCTTCAGCCACGGCTTTCCTTGGTGAGCATTCGTTATTACATGCAGGAAATTTGCCCTCAACAAATCTCAGCAAAGAGCAAATAAAATTGTGCTAAGCATGACAAAAGCCAGGAAATTCAATGGCAGGAACACTGCAAAATTTGCGGGGGTATTTGCGGCATTATACCTGATGGGTTTCAAGATGCCGCAACGTGAAAAACAACGGCATATGAGATTTATGCCTTACTGGAAATATAACGTCGCCCCCATACCAGAATGATGACCAATACTGTTAGCGGCAAGCCGTGGAAGATAATGATAACGCTGGACGGCGGCAACCAGACGTAAAAAGGGGCAACCAACAGCATGCCTATTCCAAAACCCGTCATCTGTAATAGAGTCAGTAAGCTGAAAATAGGCAGTCGCAGACTTTCCGGTTCACTTTGCACACGGGATATCAGACTAACTTCCGCAATTCCATCACCAATTCCTGCCCATACTGCGAACAACAATAACCAAAACGGGTTGGTTTGCTGGAAGGTAAGGATAAAGCCCGTTGACATCAATGCAATGCCGAGGAAGAACAGTTTTTCCATTTTCAAGCTGCCGTGATTGCGTAACAGGTAACTGGTCAGGCGTGCACCGCTGAATTTTCCTATCGCCCATGTCGCCAGTAACAGCCCCATTACGGTACTGGCATTATCGGGGTTCAAGAGCTTAGAAATAATGGGAAAACCGACATTATGGGCAGCACTGCCCAGTGTATCCGCCAGACTCAGAAACAACATCCCGGCCAGTATAGGTGTGCCGCGTAATCCGAGGCGTAATTCTCGCCATTCGTTCCCCAACACCCGCAATCCCTGCTGTTCAGGCTCAGTGAGAAAACGCAGTGGCATAATCAATATTGCGGCCAACAGATAGGTGATGATATTAACGATAAAAACCATTTCATAGCCGCTACTGGCAACCAGCAAGCCGGATACCAAACTGCCGAACACTGCACCTGTAGCAGCGACCGATGTCAGCCAGGAATTCGTCGATATACGTTGTGAGGCATGTACCCAATGCGGAAGTTGACTGTTCAACCCAATCGCAAACATTGAGTTGCCCAAGCCGATCCCAAAAGCAATGACCGGTAAGATCAATAACTGCTGTGAAACCGGGAATACCAATAACAAGGACAGCAGCATGACCCGCAATAAATCGAAACAGATCAAAGGCCATCGCCCTGCATATCGCCGGAAAAACGGTGTACCCATTAAGCTGGCAATAACACCTCCCGCAACACGACAAGCAAGAAAAATACTGACGTGCATTACGCTATTGCTGAGCAGATAAACGTAAGTGGATAACGCTACCATATTCAGGAATGCGCCAAAATCGGATATAAATCTTGCACTAACGATAAAAAAGGCATTACGACCAGAGCAACGTAAATTCAGACTATTTTCCTGGCTTGGCATTATTATTAGTTCTCTTGTTGTTCAGGAAGTTGCCGGAAAGTCACCAGCAATAGATCCCGAAATGCCACAATTGCAGGAGATACTTGTCGAACATGGCTGGCTCGATGATAAAGTTGCCTATCATTAATTGCGAGCGTTTCAAGAAATTGTTGCATTGCTGTTTGCAATAAAGGTGGGGCTTCATTCTCTGTTAAGTGCACTTCAGAAATAACAGGTGCAATATTATGGCTTTGAATAAAGTGCATAAAGATCCAATCCTGTCCATCCTGATGAATACCAGAAGTTGTCGGGCTCTCTTTCCCAGAAAAAGCTTTTACCCGGAATTGATGGATATCAATCGAATAGCGATAACCTTTTATTAAACGTTCACCTAAGATGGCAATATCTGTAGCAAGAATATATTGCATAATAGGGTGAGTAATAAAAGTTTCTTCCGAATAACTCAGTTGATTAGCGCCTTTTTTATATTCAATATCATAGGTTACTGGTGATTGATATTCACTACTCCGATTAAGTTGCAGTGGGTTTTCTGTGCCAGGGTGATAACAATAGCGTAGAATACGTCTTTCCCGATGAGTGTAATTTTTGAAATTCTGATCTAATACCAAATTATCCCACTGGTTTTTAAATGTATTGGCTTCTTCTTCCTGATATGAAATCAGTTCATCAAAATGTGGAATATGGCAATAATGATTATTCATTAAACGTGCCGAAATCTCTGCAATTCGCATAGAATAACACCCTTATGAAAATGGAATAATGATCGGTTTTACATGCTCTATCATTTCGTTGTGTAGTGTATGAGCATGAGAAGCATCATTAACTTTTGCCCAACACCTGAGCAGGTAATGTTCTTCTGTTTCCGCATTGATGTCGTAACCAGCGGGTTGAGACAAGCATTCGATAACATGTGGATTATTTTTAATGTACTCAATATTTTTTATTCCCAAAAAATGACCACTATTTTCTGGGTACATAGCTATCATAGAGTAGTGCTGTTCAGCAGTTGCTGCCCGCTTTTGCCCTTGTACGATCTGCGTATCAATATCTTTTTCTTGTAAAAGAATAGAGAGATAAAGCTGATAAGGATCTAACCCGGCCAGATCACGGAATGCAGAGTTCACAAACAAGCCGCCAAGGCGAGGATTAATCTCAATGACCATCGGGCCATCAACAGTCATACGAAATTCAAGATGAGCAATGGCATGATGCAATCCAACTGCTTTTATACAATCGATAGCATAATTTTTGATTTGTTCTTGCTCTGAGGCAGTAAATGAAACCGGAGGAGCAATGAGCAGATTTTCTAATACCGTATTATCTTTTTCTGTCAGAATAAGTTTTTCGTTTATTAAAACCGGATGGACAGTATCCTGGGTAATAACGCATTCGACAGTACCTTCAATACCTTGGATATATTCTTCCAGTAACATACTTTGCCCCGGCTGGTTCAGGTATTCTGTACCGTCAGGAGTAGAATATGTTTGAGTATTTCCAAGAAAATCTACTAAGGCTGAGTGCTTATAGTAAGCTGTGAATGTTTGGTAATGAGCTTGCAATTCAAACCAGTTATAACACTTTTTAATAAAAGCTGAGCCTGCCCCAAAAGGCGGTTTTGCCATCACCGGATAACCAATCCTATTGCCTTGCTTATATAACTCCTTTTCACTGTTACATAGTGCATGGCGTATTGTTCTAATTCCATGCTTTTGCAGTGCCTGACGCATAAGGAATTTGTTGTTGCAGGTAGCAATGGAGGCGGGAGAAGTATAAGGCAATCCAATTTTTTGACATATTTCGGCAACAATACAACCCATTTGTCCGCTGGCAGAAGCATGCCCTGCGTGACAAAAAATAGCACACAAATGATAAGATTGTTGCAAACGGGTAACGCAATCTTGCAAAGATTCAAACGATAATGATTCCAATAAGAAAACTTCATCACTATCCGTAAAAAGCCGTTCTGCATGCTGACGTTTTTTTCGAGCTACAGTCAGACAAAACAATCCCATCTTTTTTGCTGCTGCAAAATGAGGTTCCCGGTAGGTATAGTGTGTAACCTCAGCTTCATCAATATCAACAAACAAAATTGCATTAGGTTTCATTTGATGTCCTTGAAATACAATAAATAGAATTAATTATCTAACCATTCACATTGTTCATTCTTCCAATTGATAAAACGGTAATAACGTTGACTACCACGAGTTTCGAAATATGGTACTTCATCAGGATCAGTGAACAGGGGTACGGTAAATTTTCCCTGCATATGGGGCAGAACATATTCCGGCAAGGCAATATTCGAAACCCGACGTTTAAGTTTTTTCATAATAGTAATAGCGTCATTAATTGAGGCTTTATATTCTGAGGATCCCGGCGAGAAAGGCATAAAATGATAGAGATAGTAAGGTTTCACTCCCATCCGATAGAGTGCGAGAAACAACGTGTGGAGTGTTGCTTCATCATCATTAATTCCACGCAAGAAAGGCATATTGGAAAAAACAATCGGTACAACACGTTGGATACGACGTACAGCAGACTGGAATTCTTCACTTAACTCCAATGGGTGGCAAACATGCACACCAAAGGCGTTAACACCATATCTTTCCAAAATTTCTATCAAAGTATCGGTAATACGATAAGGATTGAATGTAAGAGCACGGGAATGAATACGGATCAGCAAATCATCCCTGATTTCTCGGATTGCAGCGAGTGTCTCAGATAACTTGTTATCCGTCAGCATGAGGGGGTCACCACCACTCAGGATAACTTCTTCGATTGAAGGTGTATTTCTTATATATTCAAGAGATTGTTGGAAAGAACTGCGGCCTGCATTGGATTTATCTGAATCAACTTTCAATGTCCGCAATGCTTCAAAGCAAAATTGACAGTAGGTGTTACAGGTATTGACCATACGTAAAATGACACGATTATCATATTTATGCTGACAAATGGGCGTCTTCATATCTTCATGAAGTTCCCAGTTTTCTGATTCGCCATCATAACCATTCAACTCTTCTTCACTCCAGAATGGTACAACCTGCCGCCAGAGTGGATTTGCCGTGGTATCCTCAGATTGGTTGGTTGCTAAAATTAGACGCAGATAGTAAGGCGTAATCTGCATCTTCTGCCCCTGTAAATTTCGTTGGATGCGCTGAGTTATCTCTTCACTCCATCCACCACAAGCAGAACGTAAAACAACTTCATCACGTACAGCATTTTTTTGCTGCCAACGCCAATCAGCCCAATTTTCCGTAGGATCAGCCAGAATCTGCTGTAAATGAGGTACTACATTGCTAGTATTCATTGTCGTTCCTTAATAGTTATTATTTTACTAACAGCATAAACTGTATATCTCCCTCATAAAATAGCATGTTCCCATATCCCAATCCGTGCGTTCAGGCTGATAACGCCCTGCTTGAGATATGGAAACTATTCCAATTTATATTGGTTTGATAATTATTAATCTGTTTTCATTGCAGTTTTGATCTCAACACGACTTGCCTTAATCTCAATACTATCCGCATTAACATCATGGATATGATCTTTCGTCAGGCGGTATACAACCGGACTTAACAGCGCAATCGCAATTAAGTTAGGAATAGCCATCATGGCATTAAGTGTATCTGCGAGTAACCAGACAAAGTTCAGTGATTGAGTTGCGCCAATCGGTAACGCAATGATCCAAATAATACGGAAAGGAATAATGGCTTTTGTGCCCAGTAAATACTGAATACATTTTTCACCATAGAAGCTCCATCCTAAGATGGTGGTAAAAGCAAAGATTGCCAGTGCGATTGCAACAACGTAGTGCCCCCCCGGAATAACGGACGAGAAAGCAGTCGCTGTTAATGTTGCTCCTGTCTGACCTGTCAACCAACCGCCAGTAATAACGATAGTCAACCCGGTAATAGAACATACCACAATGGTGTCAATGAACGTCCCCAACATGGCAATTAAGCCCTGACGGATCGGGTTTTGGGTTTTCGCTGTGGCATGAGCAATAGGAGCACTTCCCATACCTGCTTCGTTAGAAAATACACCTCTGGCAATACCAAAACGAATTGCAGCCCAGACGGCTGCTCCAGCAAATCCCCCTTGTGCTGCAACTGGAGTGAAAGCAGATGTGATAATCAAGGCAAACGCATCTGGAATAGCACTCACATTGAGTCCTAAAACGACCATACCTGCGCCCAGATAACCTACAGTCATAACAGGCACCAGTTTACCTGCAACATCAGAAATCCGTTTGATACCACCAATCAATACCGCACCAACCAGAAGAACCAGTGCCGCCGCCGTTATGGTTTTATCAACACCAAAGCTACTTTGCAGTACTTCAGAAACTGAGTTGGCTTGTACCGTATTACCAATACCAAAGCCAGCTATACTTCCGAAGAAAGCAAATAATGTTCCCAACCATACCCATTTTTTCCCCAATCCATTTTTAATATAGTACATGGGGCCACCAACATAGTTACCGTTCTTATCTGTTTCACGGTAACGAACTGCCAGCACAGCTTCGGAATATTTAGTTGCCATTCCCACCAACGCAGTCATCCACATCCAGAACAATGCACCCGGTCCCCCCATAACAATCGCCGTTGCGACCCCTGCTATATTCCCTGTACCTATCGTTGCGGACAATGCGGTCATTAATGCATTAAAAGGGGAAATTTGCCCTTCACCACGTTGTGTATTTTTTTGAAAGAGTAATTTGAACCCTGTGCCTAACTTGCGTATCGGCAAGAAAGACAGGCGTACCTGCATGAAAATACCTATACCCAGAAGGCCAATAAGCATGGGTACTCCCCATACAACCCCGTTTATTGCACCTAACCATTGTGTGATCAGTTCCATATATACCCTCGGAATTACACGTAACAAACCGGTAACAAAAATGTTTCAATTAAATAAAAGATGATTTTGAGGAAATAAGCGAGAACTAATTAGGGCTTGTTGGTAAGAAAACTTAATACTGTGAGTATGATCACTAACTCTAATAATATCTTAAATAATTTTGTTTATAGCAAATCTTCATAAATCAAAAAATTAAAAAACAAAGGCCATTAAGCAAATTTTTATCGTGTGATTTGGCAAATTTGGGGTTTTTTATAACAAAAAAATAGGTATTATTCCCTGACAAATAGTTTCTGATGTAATTAAAGGATTATCCGTGGCAAGAATTGGTTATATCCGAGTGTCAACAAATGACCAAAATAGTGATTTACAAAGAAATGCATTGATCAGCATTAACTGCGAAATGATTTTTGAAGACAAAATCAGTGGGAAAACCGCCAATCGCCCAGGATTAAAACGTGCGTTAAAACACCTTAAATCTGGTGATACACTCGTTGTATGGAAGCTGGATCGCCTGGGGCGCAGTGTAAAAAATCTGGTGACACTCATTTCAGAATTACATGAACGAGGAATTCATTTTCAAAGTCTGACTGACAGTATCGATACCAGCACAGCTATGGGAAGATTTTTCTTTCATGTCATGAGTGCATTGGCGGAAATGGAACGTGAATTGATTGTTGAAAGAACTAACGCAGGTTTAGCCGCGGCACGGGAACAGGGGCGAATTGGCGGACGGCCTGTCAGATTTACCGCAGAAGACCAGCAACAAGCCGCCAGATTGCTAATTAAAGGCCACAGCAGAAAACAACTCTCAATTATTTATAATGTGTCGCTGTCAACCATTTATAAATATTTACCTGCGAATTTAACCGTTAGCCTTGCCTCTTCAGAGTAACACGCTGTTCCCAATTACCTATTTTTGCAAAAAATCTTTGATAACCTTTACCCACTCTGCCGGGTTTTCCATCTGTACCGCATGGCCACTCTTCACTTCCGTGTACAAGCTGTTTTTTATACTTTTATGGACTTCACGTGCCAGATAGGGCGGAATTAGTGTATCGTGACTTAACCCAATAATTAATGCGTCTTTATTTATCCGGGAAAGGTAATTTTTGATGTTTATCGATAATCCTAAAGCTATCCGTCTGTTCGCCCCTTTTTCTGACGGCCTGGCACAAATTTGACGGAGCGTTTCCTTCCCCAAAGATGAAATAAATTCAGGACTGAGAACATGGGAAAGTCCAAAAGCAGTTGCTAAAGTTTGATCGCTGTTTTCCAGTTTTAACCAGGTCGTAAACATCAACTGGAAATAGGGATCATCATTTGTGGCCCACGGTGCAGTTAATACCAGTCTATTCACCAACTGAGGATGAGTCGCTGCAACCACTGAGGCAACAACCGCCCCTAAGGATATACCCACTAAATCAACAGGGGTATCATTGCTGTCATTAATGGCTGCTGCTACCTGTTCCACAAGGTACTCGACAGTCAATATCTCTGATGGCAACCCGGAATTCCCACACCCAGCATAATCAGGAATAATAACTGTCCGGTCACCATTAAATGCCGTTCTTATCCCTCCAAAGCTACTATTACCATTGCTATTCGTACCATGGAGAAACATCACCGGATTTTGGTGATTCTCATTAAAATCTTTACGGTAAGAAACAAATGAATCTGCCAAATAGATGACTTTTTCAATCGACTGCACTGTGTTTTCCTTTTATAGGATCTGACTAATGATGTCGTTTTATACATTAAATCAACCAGTAACACTGTGCTCTAACCGAAAATCTGGCATTTTTGCATATTTGGAAACATTGAAAATAACGTTTGGGCAGCCGCCTGACTCGCCCAAACATCAAATATATTTAAGAATAAATATTGTTCGTTAACGTATTATCACTCGTTATCAAAAACCTAAACTATCCAGTAAATCATCAACCTGTTCCTGGTTGGCAATGACGCCAATCCCATTCTGGTTAACCTGAGGGCCATTAAGAAGACTTTCGTTCTCTTTTTTAGTTTTGGCCACCTGATCAGAAGGCATATTTTCCATTAATACCATGACCAGTTGTTTTTCCAGTTCCTGAATGACTTCCATCATCCGTTTAATGACCTGCCCGGTGAGATCCTGAAAATCTTGAGCCATCATGATCTCAAGCAATTGAGCATTGGTGAAGGCAGCATGTTCTGGCACGAGTTTGAGATAATCTCTCGTGTCCGTTACCAAAGAGCGTGCATCAGCCAGCTCGAAATTAGTTGGGTTCGCAAACCATTCATCCCAACGCAGGGTTAAGGATTTTGCAGAGGTTTCCAATTCATTCTGGCAAGGTTGAGCTACTTCAACGCAGTTCAGCACTCTTTCAGCCGCCTGTGCGGTCATCTGGACAACGTAATTCAATCGCTCCCTCGCATCAGGGATCGCCTCAGCCGCCTGAGCAATGGTTCGATCCAATCCCAGTTCACGCAGACTATCGCGCAGCATTCTTGTTAACTGCCCGATACGACTGATTATTTCACTGGTTGTTACCGCCTCATCTCTCGGCATGACTGGATTTTCACTCATTTTGTCTCCTTAAAGCCCCAATTTTTCAAATATTTTATTGAGCTTTTCTTCCAAAATTGCCGCAGTAAATGGTTTCACAACATAACCACTGGCTCCAGCCTGTGCGGCGGCAATGATGTTTTCTTTTTTTGCTTCTGCTGTCACCATCAGAACTGGTAAAGCAGCCAATTTTTCGTCACTGCGAATTGTTTTCAACAATTCGAGACCATCAATATTAGGCATGTTCCAGTCAGAAATAACAAAATCAAATTCGGCTGTACGAAGTTTTGCCAGCGCTTCTGCTCCATCCAGTGCTTCATCAACATTGTTAAAACCCAGTTCTTTCAGCAAATTACGCACAATTCGACGCATGGTTGAAAAGTCATCAACCACCAGAAATCTTAGATCCTTACTTGCCATAAAAACTCCTTGAAATTTTATTCATCCAGCAACATCGTGCTGTAAAAGTTAACCACAATATTCCCTTTATCTTTCAAGGTGCGGCTTTGCTGACTGTGCTGCAACTTGAAATATATCAGGTATAACAACGACTAAATTCGAATCGATTGCCCGGTACTGATTTTAGCCAGCATAGTTTTACTCAGCTTTTGCAGATCCATCACTTCATCGACAGCACCCAACTGGATCGCGGCACGCGGCATACCAAAGACCACACAACTTGATTCACTTTGTGCTAATGTGTAGGCTCCCGCTTGTTTCATTTCCAATAAACCCGCCGCCCCATCACTGCCCATACCCGTTAATATGACGCCTACCGCGTTACGCCCTGCATATTTAGCAACAGAACGAAACAGAACATCGACAGAAGGACGGTGACGATTAACCGGAGGAGCACTGCTGGTCATAATTTGGTAGTTAGCTCCGCTACGGCACAGTTCCATATGGCGATCTCCCGGTGCGATATAGGCATGTCCCGGTAAGACACGCTCACCATCTTCTGCTTCTTTAACCGTAATCTGGCTCAATTTATTGAGTCGTTCTGCAAATGAGCGGGTAAAGCCGGATGGCATGTGCTGTGTAATAAGTAACGCCGGGCTGGTAACAGGTAAAGGCTGTAACAGATTCTTGATTGCCTCAGTTCCTCCGGTTGAAGCCCCAACCGCGATCAATTTCTCACTGGACAAAAGTGGTTTAAAATTTAGCGGAGCTGCAATTTCTTGTGTTGGTCTTACTGTGCTGATTTTTGCCTGTGCTGCCGCACGGATTTTCTCCGCAATCAGCTCACTATAAGCCAGCATACCTTCACGAATACCTAATTGCGGCTTGGTTACAAAGTCTACAGCGCCTAATTCCAGTGCTTTCAATGTAATTTCCGAACCTTTTGCCGTCAGAGACGAAACCATCACAACAGGCATAGGCCGTAAACGCATTAATTTCTCAAGAAAATCAATGCCATCCATCCGTGGCATCTCAACATCCAATGTCAATACCTGCGGGTTATATTTTTTGATTAAATCGCGGGCAACATATGGATCAGGCGCACAATCCACCACTTCCATGTCTGGGTGGCTATTGATGATTTCCCGCATGATTTGACGCATCAGCGCCGAATCATCCACACAAAGAACGGTTATTTTATTCATGACCCCTCCTTGCCCGGCCTACACCGTAAACGGTCTGTCCTTGCAAGTAGAACTCTCGGCTAATTTGAGTGACGTTTTCGGAATGCCCTGCAAAGAGCAGACCATCTGGCTTTAAGAAATTGACAAAGCGACGCAAAATTCTTTCCTGCGTTTTTTTATCAAAATAAATCATGACATTACGACAAAAAATTGCATCAAATTTACCTTCCAGTGCCCACTCAGAATCAAGTAAATTCAGGTGCTGAAAGCTAACCAGTTCAGTAAGCACCGGACGAACTCTGGCGTACCCTTCAAAATAACCAACGCCTTTGAAAAAATATTTTTTCTTTTGGCTGTCACTCAGATGTTGTAATTCATCCAATCGATAAACACCTTGGCGAGCTTTTTCCAACACCTGGGTATCAATATCACTGCCAATGATTTTTATCCGGTTTGAACGGTGCCCCAATACATCACACGATTTGCCATACAAAGTGTCCTTACCACATAAAGTGTCATACAGCGTCATCGCAATGGAATACGGCTCTTCTCCCGTTGATGCGGCCGCACTCCAGACACGGTATGTTCCCCCGTTTTTTCTGCCGGCATGTGCCGCCAGAATAGGAAAATGGTGGGCTTCCCTAAAAAATGCGGTGAGATTGGTCGTTAATGCATTGATAAATAGTTCCCACTCCTTACTATAACTATCCTGTTCCAGAATCGACAGATATTGACCAAAATCATTAAGTCCCAGAACACGCAAGCGCCTGACCAGGCGGTTGTAAACCATCTCGCGTTTATTTTTTGCCAAGACAATGCCAGCTCGTTGGTAAATAAACTGACAGATGCGCTGAAATTGCGCATCCGACAACGTATACCGCTGAAACATAAAGTTCAGCGGTGCAGTAGCTTCAGCATCTGAAGCTGTTAAATTGGATTTCATCTGACCTCAGCGTACTTGATTTACAACATACTCATCGGTCATTTTTGACGCAGGATATTCCTGATGGTCATGATCATGTTCCAAACCTGTCGGTAATTCAAATTGAGCAACCGTTTTCACCAATATATCTGCCTTATCTTCAAGCGCGGATGCAGCGGCAGCGGACTGTTCCACCAATGCCGCATTTTGCTGTGTGACTTGATCCATCTGACTGACAGCTTGGGCTATCTGATGAATACCACGGCTTTGTTCGTCAGAAGCCGCAGCAATTTCAGACATAAGATCAGTGACCTGGTTTACTGATTTGACCAATTCATCCATTGTTCGTCCGGCATTATTTACCAAATCAGAGCCCTGGTTAACACGATGAACGGATTCATCGATCAACATTTTGATTTCTTTTGCAGCATCAGCACTGCGTTGCGCCAGATCACGAACTTCTCCCGCGACTACAGAAAATCCTCGACCCTGCTCACCCGCACGGGCAGCTTCAACCGCTGCATTCAAGGCCAAGATGTTGGTCTGGAAGGCGATACCATCAATCACGCTGATAATCGCGCTGATTTTCTTCGAACTATTGGCAATTTCGTCCATCGTCGCAACAACACTGCTGGTCTGTTCGCCGCCTTTCATTGCTGTTTGAGAAGCGGCTACCGCAAGTGCGCTGGCCTGACGGGCATGTTCTGCGTTTTGCTTAACAGTAACCGTTAACTGCTCCATACTGGCCGCAGTTTCTTCCAGTGATGCCGCCTGTTCCTCAGTGCGTGAGGATAAATCAGTATTACCTTGCGTGATTTCCTGGATACCGGCATACATCTGGTTGGTATTATCCCGCACCGAAGAAATGGATTTAATCAGTGAATTCTGCATATCACGCAGTTTTCTGAATATATTACCAATTTCGTCATCGGTGGTGACTGCCACTTCTTTATTTAGCCGCCCTTCAGCCACATCCTGAAAACAAGCTCTCATATTTGCAAAGGGTTTTAGAAGGTTACGTTTCAGCCACCAATGAGCTGACAGGGAAACAACAAACACCATCAGGATAGCGCCAAAGAACATGGCAATGGAGACTTTATAATAAAATGCACCATCAGAAACTGCTTTACTAATATGAGCACCGAGATAATGCATATAGTTATTGTATGCAACCTCAAATTTACTCTGATAACTTTCTGTTGGTTGATCGAGGAATTCCTGAAAGTGCCCTTCGTAAAGGAAGGTTTTTAATTCCTTCAAGGCATTAATGTATTCTTGATATGAATGCTCAACAGCTGACAATAATTCGGCTCCATTATCACTCTGCTCTATCAGAGGTAATGCACTAAAATGTGCGAAACTCCTTTCGGCTTCATTCAGTGAACTTTTGAGTAATGCTTCCATTTCATCTATTTGCTCTCTCGGTTGCCCGACTTTATGAGCAATCGCGATCTTATTCAAGGTATTACGCGTTTGCAGCAACGCCGCCCAACTCAACCCAAGGGTATCTCTCCGTTGAGTTCCCAAATCAATTTTTTCTATATATGACTGGTCTGTATGAATTATCCCCAAAGATAAGCCACTGGAAATAATCTGCATAACACAAAACATCATCAGTAATAGATACAAACTGGTTGATATGCGAAACCTGCCTAACATGTAATCACCTCGTTTAACGGCTGCATAATGCAGCCGTAGTTATCGCTATTATTTTTTTAGAATGTTTCCCAATTAGATGGGTCTTCCGCATCGCTGCTTTTTTTCAGCACGGGAGGATTTGTTTTATTAGCTGGAGGAGTCGGCGATTTTATCGTCGTTAAAACTTCATGTTTTCTTTTCTCAGGCTGCTTCCTTTCTGCCTGCTCCGGTAACTGAAATAATGATACTGCTTTGGTCAAGATCATGGCCTGCTCTTCCAACGCTGCTGCTGCGGCCGCAGACTGTTCAACCAATGATGCATTCTGTTGTGTAACCCTGTCCATTTCAGAGATAGCAACACCAACTTGTGTAATTCCCCGACTTTGTTCATCAGAAGCTGATGCTATTTCTCCCATGATGTCAGTCACACGGGTAACAGAATCGACAATTTGGTTCATTGTTTCACCAGCACTTTCCACCAGCACAGAGCCTGTGTCAGTACGGCTGACCGAGTCTTCAATCAGTGACTTAATCTCTTTCGCTGCTTCTGCACTGCGCTGTGCCAGATTGCGGACTTCACCGGCAACGACAGCAAAACCACGACCGTGTTCACCTGCACGAGCCGCTTCTACCGCAGCATTAAGAGCCAGGATATTCGTCTGGAAAGCGATGGCATCAATCACACCCGTGATATCTGAAATTTTGCGTGAACTATCAGCAATTTCGTGCATAGTTTGCACTACATTTGCTACTACTTTGCCCCCCTGACGGGCGATATCTGAGGCGTTATCCGCCAGATTACTGGCCTGGCGAGCATTGTCGGCATTTTGTTTTACTGTTGCCGTCAACTGTTCCATACTGGCCGCAGTTTCCTCCAATGAAGCCACTTGCTGCTCAGTACGGGCAGAGAGATCATTGTTACCCGCAGCGATTTCGCTGGTGCCGGTATAGATGGTTTCAGTACTGTGATGCACACTTCTGACGGTATGGATCAGCTCGTCTTGCATATTTTTCAGGCCAACCGCCAACATTCCCATTTCATTGTTGCCAGAGACATCAACAGTCTTAGTCAAATCACCTTTCGAGAAAGCTTTAATGGCATCCAACAATTTGTGCAGCGGATCGATCAATGACTTGCGCAACCCAACCCAACTTGCTGCCATGACGACAATCAGCAATACAAATACAAAAATCAGGCTAATGATAATATTGTGGTAGGCGGCATCAGCTTCATCTGACAACTGCTGATACAGTTTTTCATTTTGATCCAAATAAAAGGCGTATTCAGCATCAAATGCATTTTGATACGTAGTGGTTGGTTGGGCAAAAAATTCTTTAAACTGTTTTTTTACCAGCAACACATCTAGTTCTTTCAGTGCATTGAGATAGTCTTGGTGGGTTTGTTTTAAGCTCTGCATACGCTCTGGCTCGCGTATAACTAGGCTTGGCAATTGTTCAAATTGCTGGAAACGACGCTCTGCACGCGCTAAGTTAACCTTAGCTTCTGCTAAAACATCCTCAATTTTGTATTCGCTCTCTCCACCATGCTCTTTCAGGATATAGATGATGCCAATACGATTCAGGTTATTACGCGCTTGTAGCAGGTTGATCCAACTCTCATCCAATAATTTCTGACGCTGCCGCATTTCATCCAGTGTATCAAAGGCTTTGGTATCATTCTTTAATGCCTTAAAGAACAATCCCCCTGAGATAAATTGCAGAGCACCAAATAATATGATGACCGAGATAAGTCCCGTCACTATTTTCATTCGGTTAAACATGACTTCCCTTGTGTAATAAATTGCTATGCCTGTGTTATCGGCATCCTTAAAGGGAACTTTACGCGTAATACAAAAAATTGAGTTTTTGCTGTGTTTTTTTGATCTACAACAAACCGGGCTGCCTTTTGCATACTTCTACTTTGCACCAGACTCTTGGCAAAAAGAGCGAGAATTATGACAGCCCTGAAATATCAATCTCTGGCGACAGAATCCACCAATGCCATTTCCTCACTGTTGAGCAATTTTTCAATGTCTACTAGGATCAGCATACGCTCTTCAATGGAGCCAAGCCCGGTCAGATATTCAGTTGACAAAGTGACAGCGAATTCTGGCGCAGGACAAATCTGCTCTTCTTTCAGAGACAACACATCAGATACACCATCAACCACAATCCCCACGATGCGATTAAGCAGATTCAAAATGATGACCACGGTGTTATCGTTGTAAGTAACATCTTCTTGTGAAAATTTGATCCGCAGGTCAATAATGGGAACAATCACTCCACGCAGGTTAGTTATACCTTTTATAAAAGCTGGAGTGTTGGCAATCCGGGTAACCTGATCATAACCACGTATTTCTTGTACCTTCAGGATTTCAATTCCATACTCTTCGTCACCTAAGGTGAAAACCAGATATTCCTTTCCGGCTGTTTCCCCCGATAATTTACTAAATTCATCTATGGCTGGCATGATGTTACCTTTTACTGTGACTTAAAATTGGGCTTAACTTAAATGATTATTTTTGTTCGCAAGTTCAGCCTTACGCACGGCCAACTGCTCATGATTCAGTTTCTGCAAAGCAGGAATATCAATAATTAAGGCAACACTGCCATCCCCCATAATAGTGGCAGCCGAAATGCCCGGTACTTTGCGGTAGTTGCTTTCAATATTTTTAACAACAACCTGATGCTGCCCTACCAGTTTATCTACCAACAGTGCGTAACGACGCCCCGCACTTTGTACGATCACGGCAATACCTTTCGTTGGAGCTGTTTCTGTATTTGGAATGTCAAATATCCGGTACAGTTCAAGTAATGGCAGATATTCACCACGTACCTGCAACAGTTTTTCATCTCCCGCCAATGGATAAATATCTGCTTCTTGTGGCTGTAAAGAACTGACAACAGCACTCAGCGGTAAAATGAAGACTTCATCGTTAACTTTGACAGACATACCATCCAATATTGCCAATGTCAGCGGCAACAAAATACGAATGACTGTCCCCTTCCCTTCCTGGAAGTTGATCTGGATCTGTCCTCCCATATCCTGAATGTTACGTTTAACCACATCCATCCCCACTCCACGGCCGGAAACATCTGTGACCACTTCTGCGGTAGAAAATCCGGGAGCAAAAATCAACATAGCCACTTCTTCATTACTCATGTTTTCACTCACCATCAGCCCCTGAGACTGAGCTTTGGCTAAGATCTTCTCTCGATTCAGCCCTGCACCATCATCAATCACTTCAATACAGATATTGCCGCCCTGATGCTCCGCAGCAAGAGTTAAATTACCCGTTTCCGGTTTACCTGCTGCAAGACGTTTTTCCGGGATTTCGATACCGTGGTCAAGACTATTGCGAACCAAGTGCGTGAGCGGATCGATAATTCGCTCAATCAAACTCTTATCCAACTCTGTTGAGCTGCCGATCAATGTCAATTCTACTTTTTTATTCAATTTTCCTGCCAAATCCCGCACTAAACGCGGATAACGGCTGAAAACATATTCCATCGGCATCATGCGGATCGACATGACAGACTCTTGTAAATCACGAGAATTGCGCTGCAATTGAGCCATACAACTCAACAATTCACTGTGTTTTGTCGGCTCTAATGCATCACAATGCTGCGCCAGCATAGATTGAGTGATCACCAGCTCACCTACCAGATTGATGAGTTGATCCACTTTCTCAACAGCCACACGAATACTGGAAGATTCCACACGTTGACGCGGTGATCCTGCTACCGGACGCGGTGCCGGACGGCCAACTTCATGTACATCTGCTTTTTTCTTTGCGTTATTTGTACTATTTACATTATTCGCATTAACAGACTGTGGTATATCTATATTGTCAGATGCCACATTATTTATGTCAGTATTTGGTGTTGTAGTATCGGATGATGTCGTACTTTCTTCAGTCTTTGATTCTGTCGGTTGGAGATCCGATACAGACAAAAAAGTTATCTGCTCAGGTTCAACCACAAAACACAATACCGCAGTAATATCATCTTCTGTTGCAGATGTAATTAGTGAAGCTTCAAGACTATCTGTGGTTTGTTCAACGTCATAAACCTCTCCAAGATGTCCGAGTTCATCTTTCATCAAAGCAACTTCACGTTCTTTCAAACCAGACAGATGAACACGGATCCTGCCTTGATCTATTGCCACAGCCGGAGCGCTTTTTTCTTCAGATTGCCCAGGTTGATCTGTTGTTACTGCTTGTACTTCCTTCTCTTCCTGACTTTCTGTCGCATGTTGGATAGTCTCTTCCATTACAGGTTCAGCTTCAGATATTGCAGTAAGAACTTCCATATTTTGCCGTTTTTCCCGCTGCTGATCTTCCTGTAACTCTAATGCAAGCTGACGCAATGTCTCGCAGATATAATTGAATGTATCTTCATCTGGCTCCTGAGAACTTTTATAGGCATCCAATTGTTGCTGCATAATATCTTTCGCTTCTAAAAACAGGTTGATAATGTCAGTTGTCAGGCGTATTTCGTCACGTCTGGCACTATCCAGCAGATTCTCCAATACATGTGTAGTTTGTTGTAGCTTGGTAAAACCAAATGTCGCAGCGCCCCCCTTAATGGAGTGGGCGCTGCGAAAGATGGCATTTAGCTGTTCATGATCAGGTTCATCGGCATTAAGCAGCAATAAATGTTGCTCCATATCCGCCAATAGTTCATCTGCTTCATCAAAAAAAGTCTGATAAAACGCGGTAATATCCATCGTTACTTACTCTGTCACCTTATTAGTATCACTTGCCGATTCTACTTTTGGCTGTCCGGGCGTTGTGATTTCATTGGATTGTCTGGTGGGTTGCTGAGAAGGCGTTCCCTCATTCGAATCCATTCTGATGACGTCTTGCATGTCCATACTACTGCTAGCAGTCATGGCGTTACCGCCACTGTTTTCCTGCTCAATCCGTTTTTCTGCTTCCTTATTCAAAACAATAATGCTGATACGGCGATTAACAGGAGCATCGGGAGCAATATCTTTCTGCATACTGACGGTGGATGCCATGCCAACAACCCGCAGGACTTTGGATTCATCCAAGCCACCAATTAACAACTCTCGTCTTGATGCATTTGCACGATCTGAAGAGAGTTCCCAGTTACTGTAACCACGTTGTCCATTGATATATTGCAAATTATCAGTGTGCCCAGACAGGCTGATCTTATTTGGAATGCTATTCAGAATTGGAGCAATTGCCCGCAAAATATCGCTCATATAGTTTTCAACTTTCGCACTACCAATCATGAACATTGGACGATTTTCCCTGTCGATGATTTGAATGCGTAAACCTTCATCCATCATGTCAATCAATAAGTGCGGACGCAGTTCTTTGAGACGAGGATCAGTGATAATCAGTTGATCCAGTTGTTGACGCAACCGATCCAAACGACGGGTCTCCTCACTAGCCTCAACTTGCTTGTTCTGACGGAAAACTTCGCCATCCTGCTGGAAAACATCATCCCCTCCCCCAGGGATTGGGTTTGTACTATCACTACTCTGTTTCCCCTTATTGATTGCAACCTGCAAAGGGGTACGAAAATACTCTGCAATGCTAGTCAATTCTTGTGGGCTGGCGATAGATACTAGCCACATAACCAGAAAGAAAGCCATCATTGCAGTCATGAAGTCGGCATACGCAATTTTCCATGAGCCGCCACTATGACTATGACCATGTTTTTTGCGCTTTTTTATTCTGATAACAGAAACATTATTCGCTCTCATAATTAGTCTTCAGCTTCTTGTTGTACAGGAGCCTTAACCCTACGAACATGCTCTTCAAGTTCTGTAAATGAAGGACGATCTGTGAGAAATAATGTTTTACGACCAAATTCAACCGCAATTTGTGGGGCATAACCATTCATGCTGGAAAGCAGAGTAACTTTAATACATTGCATCATTTTTACCTGCTCACTACTGCGCTGACGCAACAAAGTCGCTAAAGGCGAAACAAAACCGTAAGCCAGTAAAATTCCCAGAAATGTTCCTACCATTGCGTGAGCAATCAATACTCCGAGTTCTCCTGCTGGCCGATCTGCCGAACCTAACGCATGAACTACCCCCATTACAGCCGCAACAATCCCAAATGCTGGCAATGAATCTCCCACCATTGTCAGACTGGTTGCAGGAACTTCACTTTCCTGCTCATAAGTCTCGATTTCTTCATCCATGAGGGCTTCGATTTCATGTGGATTCATATTACCGCTAATGATCAAGCGCATATAATCCGTGATGAAGTTCATCAGATAAGGATCTTTTAGTAAGCGGGGATACTGTGTGAAGATATCACTCTGTTGCGGATTCTCAATATCACGCTCCAGAGCCAAAAGCCCATGCTGGCGGGATTTGGATAGCAGACGAAACTGTAAAGCCATCAGATCCATGTACATCGCTTTATTGTATTTTGATCTACGCAATACTTTTGGTAAAACACGCAATGTAGCCTTTATCGCCTTGCCATTGTTGCCCACGATAAAAGCACCAATGCCCGCACCTGTAATAATCAAAAATTCCGCTGGCTGATAAAGTGCGCCCATGTGGCCACCGACAAGCAGATAGCCACCAATTACCGCACCAAAAACCATGATATATCCTAAAAGTACTAACACGCGATATCCTTTAGCTAAGTTGGTGAGCAGATGGGATTTGAACAGGGCAAATTAGTCAATGAGGAAGAGGATGGCTGTAGATTACAGGCCAGAGTAACCAAAACCTGTAACCTAGTTTTCACTTTCCCATTTAAATTCACATAGCTTGCTGAGCAAATCCATCCAGCAGTTGTGAATTAGTATCGGCAGGTTGCGTGGAAAGTTTACGTTTTTTTACTGCTCTTGAAGGCGGCTGGCAAAGACTACAAACAAAGCTATTTACCGGTTGGTGAGCATGTGTGATAAAAGTTCCACCACAACAGCGACACTCGGTTGGCTGCAACATCCCACTGTCGACAAAACGAATGAGAGTCCAGGCTCTGGTTAGAGCCAAAACTGGCCCATCTTCACTCGCCGGAGGGCATTGCTCAAGATATAATCTATAAGCCTTTACTACAGCTTCAACACCAGCACAATGTCCACTTTTCAACAGGAAACGGTAAGCATTGTAGAACATGGAAGAATGAATATTCTGTTCCCAAGTCATAAACCAATCCGTCGAAAAGGGGAGCATCCCTTTAGGCGGAGGGCTTCCCCGCAATTCTTTATACAGTTTGATCAACCTTCCCCGGCTTAATTGCGTTTCACTCTCAAGCATCTGCAGCCGTGCGCCTAAAGTGATGAGCTCCATTGCCAACTGAATATCTTTAGCTTCCTGGACAATACTTTTCTCAACCATCTTTATGCTCTTTTCTTGATTGAAGCGTCATCCTGAGTGGATAACTGTTGAAAAAGATGGGTAGATAGCAAGATCCCTGTATGGATTTGTTGCAAATCATCTACCCGTGATTCCTTCGTCAACTGCTGTACAGTTTCGTGATCTTCAAACCGAAAATGGCAAATCAGTTGGTTTGTTTCAGCTAATTTTACTAACTGAGGCAATGTCAGCTCGGCCAACGTATCAGCCATAGATTCACTAATACCTAAACGGAACATCGCAGACGCTTTCTCATGGTTAATTAGCCGTTGTGCTAAAAGCAAATACGATAAATTTATGTCATAAATATGTTTGAGCAATTCAACCGTACTCATTTCTATATATCCCGTCCGATTACATGAAAAAATCAATTAAGTGATCAAAGAATCACTCACGACAAAATTACCAGTAGCATGAGATTCAATAATCTCCGACATAACTGAAATATACATCTTTAGCCAGAGCAGTAACTGTCCTTTGTATTACTCTTGGGATCGCCCAATTTCTAAAATATTTCGGTAATGGATTGTAAAAGTATTATTGCGTCATCTGGATAATGAACTTGCCACAATTGATTAAGAATATTCTTAATACTAATTAACTTTACTCCTGAATCATCAATTTATACAACGGAGAATATATGTCATTTTAAATACTATGTGACATACATCACAAAACTACCTTTTTTTATTATGATTCTAGCTCATTAACTATTCAAGCAAAAGAAAACAAAAAATAGTCTATAATTAATAAGTTAAATTATTTAAATAAAAATATTAGAGACCATTTTTTGTTTTATACGATCTATTAAACTTATAAATTTAAAATAACGATAAAAAATCCTTTCTTTAGCTAAATTATCAAAATATTATTAAAAATTGTTTCCTGATAATGTGGGTAAGCACTCATCTTCCACTATTAGTTGATTTAGATCATAGTTATGCCAAATTTATTAATCATATGTGAATACTAGTTATTAAAAAGATACCACTCTGATCATTTTTAATTTACGATTGTACTATTTTCACACAATGACCGAGGCGACATCGACATCACTTAGAGTACAAGTATCGCACAGATCACAAAAATAAGATAAAATACAGTATGATGTTGAAATAAAAAAACATCTGCATCTTTACCCCAGAGCAATAGCAATCAACGAGTCTCCAATCCCCCAACAAATCCCACCACATAACAATGCCAGTACCACTTTACCAAATCATCACAATTTATAAATTTTACTTATCAAAAATAGCCCACAGAAGGATAGCTTTTGACATTATTTTAACGAAAACCTCATTGTCAGTTGTTTACAGCCACGGAGCACTCCACAAGCCAAAAACATAAGAAAAAATTATAACACACATCCTCCACGCCCTCACAAATGTTAAGAATAATCGATGTTTATGACACTCATCTGACCAGTTTATAAACTAACATATAAAGTACAAAATAACCTATTTCCCTAATATTAATTTCCTTAAATAGGATAAATCCAGAAACAAAATAATTCCAAAAGGTAAATTACCCAATAAATTATTATATAAAACAAAACTAAATTTAAAAAGTAATTTACAGTTTAAGTAGAATGAGAAAAAACAATAGTTGGAATAAAAACAGATAGTGTCTTATTTTTCTTAATTTGAAATATAAATAATAACAAGTAATGTAATAATACAATTCAAATAAAAAAAATAGCATACAAAGATAATTCTATTACTCCGTTAAGTTTATAATTATTATGATAGCAGGTTCGTAGTTAAAGAATAACATCAATACCTATTCAAAATATCTGCCAAAAATCATCAATAGACAGAGTTATTGATACGAAAATTGTGATGGCTATTTTCTTAATCAAGATAGAAGAAGACATTAATTAATGGGAATTACTCACAATCATTCACCAATACTATGAATATAAAATCATTTTATCACATGAATGACAATACAGTAGCTTATAAGTTTCCTCAATTAATCAAGGAAAATATTCCCAAGGTAACAGTTTTAACCCTTATGAAAGTAGTAAATGATGATCATGATATGTAACTACCTAATGCCATTGTTATTAATGCCATCAATAATACAGGTAAAACGACGGTACTTTATACAATCAGTTTTTTGCGCAACATATGTACACCTGATTTTCATGATAACACCTGTTACACTACTCTCCAGATTGAAATACGGCTTAATGTTATACACTATTAGTTCAGATAAATACCACATAAAATATGTTGTAATATAGAAAATAGAAAGTGTCAGAGCATAAAATACCCAATATTTTTCACATCCTATTTGAGAGGTTTTCTCAAGAAACTTTTATCCATTTTATCCCATGACAAAGACTTAATGTGAAATATCGTACATTAGGTTTTGTACAAGTTAATAAATGGTTAACATAGGTAAAAATAGAATAAATGCACTGGCTACCAATACAGAAAATACATTCCCAAATTCGATCTGACCGTCATATTTAAATACCACATAATATTACCAAACGTTTTCCTTCTCTTTTTACGCCTTCTCCTAATACCATCTGATTTTTATCAAGCAAAATGATACCTGCAAATTCCTTTGCGATATCCATCCCAATCTCCACACAAATACTCCGACATACTGCAATATCGGTATATCATTTATTCCATCATCAGAAAGATCTATTGCATGCTTATTATTTTGTAGTGTCTTTAAAATGCATGATTTTTTCCGAAGAATTAAGAGATCTTAATTCCACTTCTTTTGAAAGGTTTTCATCACTCATACATTCAATATCAAGGCAACTAAGAATATTCTCAATATCTAACTCCATATCATGAAAAATTTTAACGGTAATGACAGAATTATCTTCGGCAAACACCGTAACCGAAATATTCACTCTTTTTAGTTAGTAACAGAAAGTAAATATTTCACGTCATCAAGATTTAATTCATGTATTGCTAAGATTAACACCCTGAAACCTTGTTCGTTATAACAGCTAATCAATTACATGATATTGTTACGACTTTCTTCAGTGAAAGGAATAGCTACTCCTTTTTTCTACACATGGCAGCAAACAGATCACATCCTTTTTGCTATACCTTTGAGAATCAATTGGTAGTTTTTCTGTGGTTTCTACACAAAAATTGATAACTTCCAACTAACACAGCTAAAAGGTAACTCATCAATTTTTCTGTAGCTGTGAAGAAAACGAATCTCTACTTTCTTTGACTTCCATATCTGATAATTACCTGATCCTTTAGTTTATTATCCCACTTTGATAAAAACTTTTATCCCGATGTTGAAGTGTTGAAGTGTT